>NZ_VHLC01000008.1:0-140701 GCF_006547355.1 Myxococcus sp. AB036A
ATTCTAGGACGGCTTCGCGCCTCGTGGTGACTTCCTGTCCCTCAGGATGATGCCCGCCCAGCAGCCGGCCAGGCGGGGACCGGTCGCGAGGAGGGCGGGGCGGGCTCCCGGGGCGTGACGAAGGCGAGCGGGGCAGCCCGGCGTCGCCGCACGGCGGCTCATGGAAGTCCACTGGCCCGCGACGGGCGGAATTTGCACGCCCGGCAGGGCCGGCGCGCGGTCGACGGAGGCTATCGGCACGAAGCGGAGCGGTTTAGGACACGGGGCAGTGAACCTGGAGGTCCTCTGTGGTGACGGATGCGCGTCCCAAGGTGAAGCCCGTGCAGGGGAATCGTGACGAATTGATTGATGCGCTGCGACAGCGCCTCACGGGCTCCTTCCGCTGGGCCAGCGTGGGCGTGGCGTTGGGGACGTTGGCGGTGCTTTACGGCGCGTCATCGTTCCAGCGGGCGCTCGATTCCGGAAGGTTCCGATGGCCGTTCAGCGCCCAGCTCCCCATCTGGGGGAGTCTCTTGATTGTCATCGGTCTGACCGCCTTCTGGCTGGCGCCCCGCTACACGCGGAGGTTGGTGAGAAGCGTGGAGTCGGATGAACGGACGTCGTTGCTGATGACGGTGGAGCGCAAGCGAGTGCCGGGAGATGACGAGCACTTCCTGTTCGTCGCCACCCTGTACAGCCCGGAGCAACAGCGCGTGGTGCTCCGGAACGTGCATTTCCGCCAGGGGGACAAACCGCTGCAGTACCCATACAAGGACGGTGTCACCCAAGTACCGGTGCAGGTGTATGGCAAGCCCGGCCAAGCGCCCATCGTCATCGATGCGGGGTGGGGCTTCCTGCTCCCGGCCAACCTGACGTACCCCTGGTACAAGTAGCCACGAACCGCGACTAGGCGACGACCGGGCTCCCGTGAAGAAGCCCAGCCGCCGCCCACGCTCCATTCGAGGGACCGCTCACTCCCCGGAGTAGATGCCGATGGTGCCCGGCATCACGGTGCCGTCGCTCAGCGTGGCGCCCTGGAAGGCCACCAGCATGCGGCGCCGCGGGCCGGAGCGGTCCACCTGGATGTCCGGCACGCGCATGCTGGACAGCTCCCGCCCGAGCACGGAGAGGCCGTAGTGGGAGACGGAGCCGCCCCGGACACGGGAGAGGCCGCCGCCCCAGCTGTGACCGGCCCAGATGCTGCCGTTGGTCGGGTCCGCCGCCACGCTGGCCACGTGCGGCGCGGCCAGCTCGTTCTTCAGCGTGCGCACCACCTGGCCGCTGTCGTTCAGCTCCGCGAGGCCGTGACCGAAGGAGCCCACCCACGCGGAGGTGCCCACGACGGCGATGCCGGAGACCAGGTCATCCGTGCGCTGCTCCGGACGGGAGTAGCGCTCCTCGCCCACCGCGTCCGCCCAGATGTCGATGCGGTTCCATGCGTAGGCCCGGGACTCCGTACGCGTCTGGCCCTCCCAGAAATCGTTCGCGACGGTGCCGTAGAAGTAGCGCGTCGTCCGGTTGGCGCCGCCGACCCAGACGTCGCCGTCCGGACGCACGCCCAGGCCCCAGTACGCATCCGTGAGCAGCGCGGGCTGAACCCTCCACCGGCTCCGGTCCTCTCCGTACTGGGCCCGGTCCGCCGTGGGGTTCGTGTAGATGTACGCGTTGATGCCCGGGTGCGAGTGCTCCTCCACGCCCCAGCAGTGGAACTGCCCGTTGCACGTCGGGTCGCCCCGGTAGTCCGCATCACCGCGGGCGAAGCCGTGGTTGGCGCCAAACCAGACGCTGTTGGTCTTCGCGTCATAGGCGATGCGCCAGATGTTGCAGAGCTTCTCGCGGCCTCGCAGCTCGGCGTCGACGACGTTCGGCCCCGAGAAGATGTCGTAGTGCACGACGTCGAGCGTGCCGTCCGCGCGCAGTGAGACACGGTCGGCGTCACCGCTCTTGTATCGCGCGGGGTCCGGCACGTTGCTGTCCCAGTTGTTCTCGCAGTGGAGCGCGCCATCGCCCGGCATGCCTTCGTAGCCGACGAAGACAGTGTCGTTCCAAGCGCCCGCGACAGAGATGACCTTGAGGTACTTCGGTCCCGGCGGCGCGCTGCCGTCCGGCATGTAGCCGTACGGGCGCAGGCCCTCCGCCATCGTGTAACGCCGGAAGGTGCGCTCACCCTTCTTCATCAGGAAGAGCCCTTCTTCGCCGCCCGCCACCCAGATGTTACCGGATGCGTCCGCGCTCACGCCGTGGATGAAGCGAGGGCCGCCCGCATCGCGGCCGAAGAACTCCCAGTTCGCCGCGGAAGGCGTGGGCAGGGGCACTTCCACGGGGCCCCCGTCCGGCGTGCCACCGTCGTCATCCGGCGTACCCGAATCCGGCGTGCCACCGTCGTCATCCGGCGTGCCCGAATCCGGTTCTCCCGCGTCGGGCTCGCCCGGTGTCCCTGAGTCCAGCGTGCCCGCGTCCGGCGTGCCTGCATCGCCTTCCGGGGCTTGGGGGAATTCCGAGGGCGGGACGTCCAAGCCCTCGGTGCCTCTCGTGTCACTCCCCGAGCCACAGCCCGTCCACACCCAACCCGCCACGAAGAGCGCGCCCGCCCATCCCCATCCGCGCTTCATCTCGTCACCGTTCCCCGCTGAAAAGCCGACTGGCCCGAAGTGGGTCGTCGTGTTCAATCCCCGTTCATTCGCAAGGACGGTGCCAGCACGAGCAGCCTTGAAGCGTGATGTGTCCGTCGGGCGCCGGACACGATGTGGGTAATCCGCTTCCCAGCGTGTGTACGTGCCTGTCCCGGGCGAGGCCGGATTCGTGCTACTTCCTTCCTCGAATGCGTGGTCATGACGCGCGGGGCCGGATGCCACTTTCTCTTGTCGCTCAGGAGCCGGACCTCCTGTTCTACACACGCCAGGCGGCCGAGCATGGCGGGCCCGTGCTGGTGTTGGGCGCCGCCAATGGCCGGGTGGTGTGGGCGCTGGCAGGGGATGGCTATGACGCCGTGGGCGTGGACCCCTCGGGGGTGATGATTCGCTCCGCGGAGGAACGGCGGCACTCGGAACCCGAGGACGTCTCACGCAGGGCGCGCTTCCTGGTGGCGGACCTCCGCTCGCTGCGCCTGGACGAGCGCTTCCCACTGGTGCTCGCGCCCCAGCACGCATTGGGGCTGATGCCGGGAAAGGACGACCTGGAGGCGTTGCTGGCCACGGTGCGTCACCACCTCACGCCGGGTGGCTCCTTCGTCTACGACGTGCTCAACACGCCCCGCGAGCCCGTGCTCCCCCGAGACGACGAGGCGCCCAGCGCCGGCCTGGAGCCTCGCCGCCCGCTCTTCACCCTCCACCTGCGCGAGCGGCGTGCGCCCGGTGGGCCCAGCCCCATCCGCCGCCTCAGGCTGCGGCACTTCACGCCGGAGGAGCTGGACGCGGCGCTCACCGCGGCGGGATTGGTGCCGCGCGAGCGCTACGGCCGCTTCGACGGCAAGCCCTTCGACCTGGAGGACTCGCGCCACATCGGCATCGCCGGACCGTGAGCGCCCGTCAGCGCTCGAAGCGGTAGCCCAGTCCGCGCACGGTGAGGAAGTGGCGGGGGGCTTCCGGGTCGGGCTCGAACTTCAAGCGCAGCTGGCGCATGAAGTTGTCCACGGTGCGGGCGCTGCCTTCGTAGTGGTAGCCCCACGCGCCGGACAGCAGCTCCTCGCGGGTGAAGGTGCGTCCCGGGTGCGCGAGGAAGTGCGCCAGCAGCTTGAACTCCTGCGCGGTGAGCTCCACCGGCGTCCTCGCGCGTGCCACCGTGCGGGCGGCCATGTCCACGCTCACGTCGCCGAAGGTCACCGGCGGCGGCGAGCCCGCCCCCGCGGACGGGTAGCGCCGGCGCAGCACGGCCTTGATACGGGCCAGCAGCTCCTGGAGGCCGAACGGCTTCACCACGTAGTCGTCCGCGCCCAGGTTGAGGCCGACAATCTTGTCCGTCTCCATGCCCTTGGCGGAGAGCACGACGACGGGCGTGTCCCGTCCGCGCTGGCGCAGCTCCTTGAGGACCTCGAAGCCATTGAGCTCCGGCAGCATGACGTCCAGCACCACCAGGTCCGGCGACTCGTCCAGCGCGCGCGCCAGCCCGGTGCGGCCATCCTGGGCCTGGAGCACCTCGTAGCCCTCGAAGCGCAGGTTCATGGACAGGCCCGTGAGGATGGACAGGTCGTCCTCCACGACCAGGATGCTCCGCGTCTTGTCGCTCATGCCTTCCCCGCCGGCAGGTGGATGGTGAACCGGCTTCCCTTGCCTGGCTCGCTCTGCACGGAGATGCGGCCTCCGTGGGTTTCGATGATGCGCCGGGTGATGGCCAGCCCCAGCCCGCTGCCTTCCGTCCTGCGCGTCAGCAGGTTGTCCACGCGATAGAAGCGCTCGAAGATGCGAGTGCGCTCCTGCGGAGCGATGCCCACGCCATTGTCCTCCACCGTCAGGTCCACGCCCTTGCCGCTGCCCCGGACCTGGAGGGTGATGCGGCGGTTGTCCGGCCCACTGTACTTGTAGGCATTCTGCAGCAGGTTGAGCAGCGCGCCGGCCACCGCGGCCCGGTCCACGTCCAGCGCGGGCAAGCCGTCTGACACCTCCACCGTCAGGTCCACGCCGTCCTCCATGCGCTGGGTGCGGAAGGCCTCCACCGCCGCGTTCACGAGCTCCGACACCGGCACGATTTCGCGCTGGTACACCTTGCGCCCGCCTTCGATGCGCGCCCAGTCCAGCACGCGCTCGACGAAGATGGACAGGCGTTCCGTTTCGCGCATCAGCAGGGTGAGCACCTCCTGCATCTGCGCCGGGTCCTTCAGCCGCCCCAGGGCCAGGGTCTCGATGAACATGCGGATGGACGTGAGGGGCGTGCGCAGCTCGTGGCTCACCAGCGACACGAAGTCCGTCTTCATCCGCGACAGCTGCGCCTCACGGTAGAGCGCGCGGCCGGTGTAGACGACGCCGAAGGTGAGCGTCAGGTAGAACACGCCCAGCAGCACGCCGTACAGCACGCGGTTGCGCGTGGACGCGCGCGCCACCGGGTCCTCGCCGGTGGGCAGCACTACCAGCCGGAAGTCCTGGAGGGGCGAGGACAGCACGCGCTCAGCGAGCCCCGTGGGCCCCAGGGCGCTGGCGCGCGCCTGCGCCACCTCGGACACCAGCCGCCCCATCAGTCCGCCATCGGAGGGCTCCCGGGGCACGGGCAGCAGGGCGAAGCGCACCGGTTCGCTGGACACGGCCCGGGGGTCCACGCGCTCGGCCAGCAGGGCCTCCAGCTGCTGCACCGACAGCCGCACGCCGTGCACCACGCTGCCGCGTCGCTCGGCGGCCACCAGCACCGCCCGCCCGCCCGCGGTGAGCGAGAAGACGGTGGGCTCGGTGGGCAGTCCGCCCGCCTCGGGCACCACGGTGGTGAGCGCCTCCGCCAGTTGGGGGTCCCGGGTGCGGACCTGTCCGTCCTCCAACTGGAAGGCGCCGTCCGGCTCCGACACGGGCTGCCCGTCGGGGAGGATGAACTGGAGTTGGCCATTCACCGGCTCCAGGCTCGCCGAGGCGAGGATGCCCGGCAGTTCCTCCGACAGCGACTCCAGCGTGCCGCGCCAGGCGGCCTCCAGCCGTTTCTCCACGGCCGCGCGCTCGTTGATGATGGCCACCACCCCGAAGCCGGACAGGCCGGCGGATGGCACCACCACCAGGACGATGAGCAGCGCGAACGTGCGCCGGAAGTTGAGGAATCGGGGCGGAGTGCGGGACACGGCCCCTCTCCTTTACCCCTACCCGGCGCTACACGCTCGTGGCGTTTCATCCGCGCCCGCGACAGGGAGTGTCCACCACTCACCCGGAGTGTGTGCGGACGTCATCGACTTCGGGGGTGTTCTGGTGCAAGCATGGGCGGCCGCGGGGCAGGCGTGCGACGTGGGCCGGCCGCCTTCTTCCCCGCTCAGGACGCGGCCGCCCGGTGCCTGGTGGGTGGGACGGGCCGCCGCGAGGAAGGGAACCCCTCCATGAGACGGACGCTCCTGGCCACGGTGATGGCCTCGATGCTCGCGCTTCCGGCGTGTGAAGACCGCGACGCCCAGGCGACCTGGACCCAGGCGTCGGGCTCGGTGGCGCTCAGCCGGGATGACGCCTTTCTCTACGTGGTGGACTCGGACAACGGCGTCCTCGCCGTGGTGGACACGGCGCGTCGTGAAAAGGTGGGCGAGGTGAAGGTGGGCCTCCTCCCCGAGCGCGTGGCGGTGGGGCCGGACGACACCGTCTACGTCTCCAACCGCGGCTCGCGCAGCGTGTCCGTCATCCGCCGGGGGGACTGGAACGAGGCGGCCCGCATCGCGGTGGGGGTGGAGCCCGTGGGCCTGTCGGTGTCGCCCGCCGGGGACACGCTGTACGTGGTGAACAGCACCGCGCTGGCGACGTCGAGCCACGGCTCGTTGATGGCGGTGGACACGCGCTCGCTGTCGGTGCGCTGGGAATTGCCGGTGGGGGATGAGCCCCGGGGCATCGCGCTGGCGCAGGGCGGCAAGCGCGCGCTCATCACCCGCTTCCGCCAGGGCGACCTGGTCTCCGTGGACCTGACGGACGTGGACCGGCCCCGCGTGGTGCGTGAGCAGACGGACCTGTACGCGCGCGCCAACGTCCGGGACAACGTGGCCGCGTCCCCGGACGGGCTGTCGCCGCGGCTTCCGCCCGCGGACATCCGCTTTCAGCCGCGCAGCATGTCGAGCGTCGCGGTGACGCCGGATGGAGAGCGCGCGCTGGCGACGGTGATGTGGGCGCGGGAGGACCCGCTGTCTCCAGACGGGACGCCCACTCAGCCGAGCGGGGGCTCGCTCTACGGCGGTGGTGGGCCCTGCAACACGGGCGGCGTGGTGGCGCCAGGGCTGGTCACCTTCGACACGGACACGGGCTCGCCCCGGGTGGATGACATGGACCGGTGCCGTCCGCCGCCGGACCTGTCACCGGACTTCCCGCCCTCCACCATCATCAGCCCGGAGTCGACGCACCCCATCCAGGGGCCGGTGGCGGCGGTGGTGGACCCGACGGGCCTGTGGGCCTTCGTGGTGAACCGGGAGACGGACAACGTCGCCATCATCCCCACGGGGCGCCGTTCGGGCTCGGACCTGAGGTCGGGCCTGGGCAGCACGGTGCGCCAGTTGGTGCGCGTGGGCTCCGGCCCCACCGGCATCGCGATGACGCGGGATGGGCGCAAGGCCTACGTCTACAACGCGTTCGACCACACGGTGACGACGCTGGTGAGCGACGGCGCGGGTGGCACCGCCAACATCCGCACGGACGGCGCGCCGCTGCCCATCGCCGGGGACGTGCTGGCGCCCAACGAGGTGGCGGGCCGCAAGCTGTTCTTCAGCGCGCTGGACTCGCGCATGGCCAGTACGTCGGTGGGCGCGTCGTGCGCGAGCTGCCATCCCGATGGCCGCGAGGACGGCCACGTCTGGGGCTTCCCGGACGGGCCTCGTCAGACGCCCAGCCTCGCGGGCCGGAGCATGACGAAGACGGGGCCGTTCCACTGGAGCGGCGAGTTCTCCACCATGCGGGACTTCCTCGACGCGACGGTGCGCCACCGCATGGGTGGGACGGTGCTGGACGGCGTCATGGTGGCGCAGTTGTCCGACTTCATCGACGTGCTGCCCACGCCGGACAACCCGCACAGGGTCGACGTCCTCACCGACGCGCAGAGACGCGGCGAGGCCGTGTTCCGCAAGGCCGCGTGTGACACCTGCCACGGAGGGGCGCACTTCACCCTCAACACGCAGGCCGACGTGGGCACCTTCGTCACCTCGGGGGCGCTCCAGGATGACCCGGTGGTGCGCAAGCAGGGGCTCAACACGCCGTCGCTGTTGGGGCTGGCCCGCACCGCGCCGTACCTGCATGACGGCAGCGCCGTGTCGCTGAAGGACCGGCTGATGCAGGGCCGCGAGTCGAACCGGCACGGCATGACGGCGCAGCTCACCGACGCCGAGGTCGACGACCTGGTGGAGTACCTGCTCACACTGTAGGGGCCGGGGGCCGTCCGGTGGGCCTCAGGGCTCGCCGGAGTCCCCCGCGTCCTCTTTGGGGGCACCGGGTGTCCCCGCGTCGAGCACGGCGGGCCTGGTGGCGGTGAGCGCCGAGCGCGCCACCTCCACGGCCCGCTCCGTCTCACCGCCCAGCCAGGTGACGACGACCGCGCAGTCCGTGTCGTCATCCCAGGCCAGCACCTGGGACATGCCCTGGGCGGGCGCGCGCCGCACCGCGGCACGGCCCAGCGCGGGCACCTCCACGCCGCCGGCCTGGAGGGTGGGGGCCATCAACTCGTGGATGTCCGACTGGGCGTAGCGGGCGTTGCAGTCCCAGGTGATGGAGACGGCGAGGCCGGGCTCCGCGTCCGAGCGGAAGCTGCACAGCGGGCCACACGTCGGGCAGGCGCGCTCCTGCTTCATGGTGAAGCCGGGGAGCATCAGCTCGCGGTCGTCCGCGGGCAGCAGCACCTCGCAGTCGGGGAGCGCCGCGCGCTCGGCAGGGGGCGCTGGGGTGCCCGCGTCCACCGCGGGGGTGTCGGAAGGTCGGCTCCGGCATGCCGCCAGTGCCAGTGCCATGAACAATGCCGCGCGCCCTCCAGCCCTCATCCCGTGTGACTCCCGTGTGCGCCTGCCGAAGCGGCGCGGATGGTAGACCGGAGGATGCCTTGCGCGGCGACGTTTCCCGCATGTCGCTGACCGCTTCCGGACGCCGGCCCGGTCTGGCCTCCGAGCGAGCGGGCATGCCTCGTGCCTTATACGCCCGTCGGACTAAGCTGAGGCTTCCCACCATGCGCTCCGCCCCCTCTTTGCCCTTGCTCGTGTTTGCCCTGGTGGGAGACGTCCAGGCTCGTCCGGCGGAGGGCGCTCCCCCGGCGGTCGTGCCGTCTCAGTCGAGGGTGTCGGGCGCCGAGGCTTCGAAGGCGCGTGTCCCATCGGCGGGCTCGTCGAAAGCATCCGCGCCGTCCCAGCCAGGGCCGCCTGCGTCTGGAGGTGGGGCACCGGCAGGTGTGTCCTCGGGAACCGCGCCCGCGGCGGCTTCTGCGCCAGCGGAGTCTCCTGGGGCGCCTCCGCGCAACCCGGCGCCGGACACCTCCTGGGCACAACCGGGGCAGGTCCCCGCGCCTGCTCACAACGAAGCTCCGGACGACGCGGCCTGGGAGTCCTTCCCGGGCGCCACCGCTGTCCCCGAGGCAGAGGAGGCGGCCACGCTGCCCCGGTTGCCTGAAGTTCCGCCGCTGGTGCCCATCGACGAGGCCGCCATCCCCGCGCCCCGGCCGCCGCCGGCTCCCATCAGGCCGCCGCTCGTCCCCAACCGCGTGAGCCTGCTCGGCGCCCAGACGGTGGGGGCAGGGGGCATGGCCGTGGGCCTGGCCCTGGGCTTTCCCATCGTGTCCGCGCGAGTCGCCGTGGGCGTCCATCGCCGCGTGGACGTGCTGGCCGGCGTGGACAGCGCCTACGGGTTGATGAACGAGCTGCGCGTGGGCGCGCGGTGGATGGTGCTCGACGGCGGGCCCCGGTGGAGCGTGGGCGTGGCGGTGGAGGGCAGCCACGCCTTCTTCCTGCGGCCCGCGAGCGTGGAGGACCGGGGCGCGCGCTACTACAGCGGGCGCCGCAACTGGAACGTGCTGCCCGGCATCGTTGGCAATCTCCAGCTCCCGGGCGCCCGCTCGCCGCGACTGTTCCTGGACGTCCGCTACCTGATGGCGCTGGACACCGAGCCCATTCAAGGGGTGCCGCTGGGCGGCCTGCCCCCTGACGTCGAGCTGTCCGGCGCCTTTCCGGTGCGGCTGGGCGCGGAAATCCCCGTGAGTGAGAAAACGTCCTACGCTCTGACGATTGGCGGGGACATCCGGACCCGGCCTGACGAGACGGACTTCATGCCCGTCATCACCTTTGGCGTCGTGACTGGTTTCTAGCGAGGTCTTTCATGCGTGGCAGTGTCATCGGCTCCGGCTCCTTCGGTACCGCCCTGGCGAACGTGCTCGCGGTCAATTGCGAGGAGGTTCGTCTGTGGGGTCGTGAGTCCTCCGTCGTGGAGGCCATCAACACGCAGCACGAGAACCCCACCTACCTGAAGGGCATCCCCATCTCGGAGCGCGTGCGCGCCACGAATGACCTCCAGGAAGCGCTCGCGGGCTCGGAGTTGGTGGTGCTGGCCACGCCCAGCCACGCCACGCGCGAGGTGGTGGCGAAGGCCCAGGCGTACCTGCCGCGCCATGTCCCCATCGTCACGGTGTCGAAGGGCATCGAGAACGGGACGTTGCTGACGATGACGGAGCTCCTGGAGGACTGCCTGCCGGAGGAGTTCCATCCGTACCTCGCGGTGCTGTCCGGCCCCAGCTTCGCCAAGGAGCTGGCGCGGCGCATGCCCACGGTGGTGACCATCGCCTCCCACTGGGACAAGGTGGCGCTGCGCTGTCAGAAGGCGCTTCAGACGGAGACGTTCCGCAGCTACACCTCCACGGACGTGGTGGGCGTGCAGTACGGCGGCGCGCTGAAGAACGTCATCGCGATTGCCGCCGGCATGGCGGACGGCCTGGGCATGGGCCACAACGCGCGCGCGGCCATCATCACCCGCGGCCTGGCGGAGATTACGCGCCTGGCGGTGCGCAAGGGCGCCAACCCGCTGACGCTCTCCGGTCTGTCCGGCATGGGCGACCTGGTGCTGACGTGCACCGGCGAGCTGAGCCGCAACCGGCACGTGGGGATGGAGCTTGGCAAGGGCCGCAAGCTGCCGGACATCCTCGCGGACATGAAGGAAGTGGCCGAAGGCGTGAAGACGGCCCGCAGCGCGCACGAGCTGGAGCTCAAGACGGGCGTGGAGTTGCCCATCTGCCACCAAGTGTACCTGATTGCCCATGAGGGCAAGAGCGCGCGCACGGCGGTGGTGGACCTGATGACGCGCCAGCCGAAGTCGGAGCTGGCGGGCGTCTGAGCGGCCTTCAGTAGCGGCGCGGCGCGGCGTCCGGCGTGGCGCCGCGGACGCGCCACACGGTGAGCCGCTGGGAGTTGGTGTGGCTCACCACCAGGCCCTCCTGCTGCATCTGCTCCAGCAGGCGGTTCGTCTTGAGCCGGTCCAGCCCCACGGACTTCGCCAGCAAGTCACCGGGCATGCCGCTGATGTTGCGGCGCAGCTCGTTGACGATGGCGCGCTTGAACTCGTTCTTCTGGAGGCCGTCCAGGTCCTGCGTGCGCCACGCCTGGAGGACGCCCGCGGCGATGATGACCAGCGTCAGAATCGCCAGGACGGGGTAGATGATGTGGCTGTTCTGCTCCAGCAGCTCGAAGTACTTCGGAGACAGAGAGGACACAGGCTTCGCGTAGTCAGCCTGGGCCAGCAGCAGGGGTGTGAGCGATGGAGTCGACACGGCTCCCCGACTCTACGGGGAGCCGTGCCTGCGCGGCAACCGCGGGCTCAGACGGCGCCGATGGCCTCGGTGGCGCCTTCGGCGAACAGCGTGGTGTCCGCCTTGGCCAGCAGCGTCGCCAGGCCCTCGCGCGTCGCGGCGCTGATGGCCACGCCGCCCCGGGTGCGCAGCAGCGCCGCCACTTCGTCCGGCGGAAGCAGGTCCGCCTTGTTCCACACCATGAGGCGCGGCTTCTCCATCAAGTCGAGCGACTCGAGGATGTTCTCCACCGCCTCCACCTGCTCGTCGCGGGCGGGGTCCGCCGCGTCCACGACGTGGAGCAGCAGGCTGGCGTCGTACAGTTCCTCCAGCGTGGCGCGGAAGGCGGCGACCAGGTCCTTGGGCAGGTCCCGGATGAAGCCCACCGTGTCGGTGATGATGACCTCCCGCTCCTGCGGGAAGCGCAGCCGCCGGCTGGTGGGGTCCAGCGTGGCGAACAGCTTGTTCTCCGCCAGCACCTCGGCGTTCGTAATCGCGTTGAGGAGCGTGGACTTGCCGGCGTTGGTGTAGCCGACAATGGAGATGACGGGCAGCTCGCGCCGGTTGCGCTGGGCCCGGCGCACGCTGCGCTCCCGGCCAATCGCGTCGATGCGCTTCTCCAGGTGGGTGATTCGCTCGCGCACGCGGCGGCGGTCGATCTCCAGCTTCGTCTCGCCTGGGCCACGTCCGCCAATGCCGCCCATGAGCCGGCTGAGCGAATCGTCGCTCTGCACCAGCCGCGGCAGCCGGTACTTCAACTGTGCCAGCTCCACCTGGAGCTTGCCCTCGGCGCTCTGTGCGCGCTGCGCGAAGATGTCGAGGATGAGCTGTGAGCGGTCCAGCACCTTGAGGCTGGTGGCCTCGCCGATGTGGCGACCCTGGGACGGGGTGAGGTCCTTGTCGAAGATGAGCAGGTCCACCATGGACTGCATGGAGCGCAGGTTGAGATCCTCCAGCTTTCCGCGGCCGATGAGGTAGCGCGGGTCCGCCTCGCGCTTCACCTGGAGCACGGAGTCGATGACCTCCACGCCCGCGGTGCGCGCCAGCTCCTTCAGCTCCGCCAGGCTGGACTCGGCCAGGGCGCGGTTGCCGTCCAGGCACACCGCCACGAGGATGGCCTTCTCCCGGCCGCCCACCTTGCGCGACGCCGCCTTGCGGTTGAACTCCTCCTCCAGCGCGCCCAGCGTGTCCATGAGGTCCGGCTGCGCCACGTGGACGGAGGGCAGCGTCTCGACGTGCCAGAAGTCGCCGGAGCCGTTCTCCGGGATGAGGTAGGCGTAGTGCAGGACGCCGGGCAGGCCCTCGTGGCCCACGCCAACGGCCGCCACGCAATCCAGGCGCAGCAGCGCGAGGTCCGTGAGGTCGTCCTTGGTGAGCGGCTCGCTCTTCAAGTGGGTGTGGATCAGGCGGAGGCCACGCAGACGCACCTGGCCCGCGCGGGCGCGGCCGATGTCCGGCAGCTCGAGCTTGTGGGCGTTGCCCACGATGACGTGCTCGATTTCTCCCTTCCGGTTGATGAGCACACCCACCTGCCGGTTCAGCTCACGCGACAGCTCGGTGAGGTGCCGGGCAAGCTCGGGCGACACGATTTCGTGCGGTGGGACGCGCCGGCGGAAGGTGTTGCGCAACCGGTGCTGTTCGCTCGACTTGAGGCCCAGGGTGTTGCCGTAGATTTCCTTCAAACCGTGCTCTCCTGGCGGAGGCATTGGGGCCCCCACCTTTGTGGTACGACTTTATGACTGCCGCTGTGGGGAAAACACGCCGGACGCGCGCGTCTTCCATTTCTGACCTACGCTGACGCCCCGTGAGTTCGATTTCCGCGGGACGCACCGCCCTACGCTCCGCCCGGCGGGTGGTGGTGAAAATCGGCACCAACGCGCTGACGAACGCCACCGGACGTTTCAACCGTCAGCACTTCGATGCGCTGGGCCAGGATTTGTTGTGGGCCGCGCAGGGCCGCGAGCTGCTGGTGGTGTCCAGCGGGGCCATTGCCCTGGGGGTCGAGCGGCTGGGCCTGCCCTCGCGCCCTCGCGACATCCCAGGCAAGCAGGCGTGCGCGGCGGTGGGGCAGAGCCGGCTGATGCAGGCCTACGAAGAGGCCTTCGCCGCGCATGGGAAGGCGGTGGCCCAGGTGCTGCTCACCCACGAGGACGTGCAGGAGCGCCGCCGCTACCTCAACGTGAAGCACACCCTGGAGCGGTTGCTGACGGCGGGCGTCGTCCCCGTCATCAACGAGAATGACACCGTCTCCGTGGACGAACTCAAGTTCGGTGACAACGACACGCTGGCGGGGTTGGTGGCCGGCGTGGTGGATGCCGACGCGCTCGTCCTGCTGTCGGATGTGGAGGGCCTCTACACCGGAGACCCTCGGCGCGACGCGGGCGCGGAGCTGCTGGCCACAGTGATGCAGGTGACGCCCGAGGTCCTGGCGCTCGCCACCGGCACGAGCAGCGGGGTGGGGACGGGCGGCATGAGCACCAAGGTGCGGGCGGCCGCGCGCGCGTCCGATTCCGGCATCCACTGCGTGATTACGTCCGGCGCCGTGCCCGGCCGCCTACGCGCCGTCCTGGAAGGCGCGGACGTGGGGACCCACTTCGAGCCCGCCGGCAGCCGCCGCAGTGCCCGCGCCGCGTGGATTGCCCATGCCCTGCGCGCACGCGGGACGCTCACGGTGGATGCCGGCGCGCGCGAGGCCATTGTCACCGGCAAGCGCAGCCTGCTGCCCAGCGGCGTGCGCGGCGTGGAGGGGGACTTCGGGCGCGGAGATCCGGTGGACCTGGTGGACGCGGGGGGAGCCGTGTTCGCGCGCGGGCTGGCGGCCTACGACGCCAACGAGCTGCGCCGCATCGCCGGACATCGCACGGCGGACATCGAAGCGGTGCTGGGCTACCGCTACCTCGACGAGGCCGTGCACCGCGACGACCTGGCCGTGCTGTAGCCGGGCAGGGCGCCGGTCAGATGGACGAGGTGGACAGCGACTTGCCGCCGCTTTCGCCCAGCTGCATGAGCGCGCGGAACTCCGGCGAGTCCACCTTCATCAGCAGCAGGGAGACCTCGAGCTCTCCGGGGACGCGGCCAAGCTGGAGCTTGCGCTCCTGGCCGTGGAGGAGCGCCAGCTCAGAGTGGCCCTTCGCCTCGGGCAGGAGCAGGTCGAGCTGGAGGAGGAAGGACTGGCCTTCGGCCTTGGGCGTGAGGACCAGCCGGTAGTCGGGCAGGGGCGCTCCCGGACGGCGGCGCTCGGCGCGAAGGGTGCGGCCCGTCTCGCCCAGCAGCTTGGGCTGGGCCACCAGCCGCCCGTCACGACGGACCTCGACGGCGAAGTAGAGGGGCTCCGCGCGCACGGGCGCAGGCGCGGCCATGCTCGTGAAGCCCACGAACATCGCCAACCCGGCCACCACATTACGGACGAGGGTGATGCCGCTCATCGTGAGTCCCTTCGGAGGCTCCGCTCGCCGCTTCGGCCGTGCGGCATCCGGACAGGCAGGCCCGTCCACGTCGCTTCCACTTCCACGGAATGGAGCAGCAATAACCCAGATCATGCCCGCAGTGCGAGCCCCCCGCCCAAGTCCTTGCCAGCCGCAATGAGTACAACCATGCGTACAGGTGATTACCTGCTTGTTTGTTCAGGCGTGTCCGGCTATCTCGCCGGACGCGAGCGGCCCTCTCACCTGTTTCCCACCCACACGTCCACTTCTTGACCCTCTCGGGTCCGCCCGGCATCGTCGCCGACCTCTCCAATGGACCGCACTGAACGCATCCTCGACCTCGTGGCCCTTCTGCTCGACGCACGCGAGCCCATCTCCTGGGCCGAGCTGCGCGAGCACTTCCCTGGTGACTACGGCGGCTCCGATGATGCCGCCGAGCGCAAGTTCGAGCGCGACAAGGCGGAGCTGGTGGAGCTGGGCTTTCCGCTGACGTACGTGCAGGGAGACGACGAGCGCCGGGACGGCTACATCGTCGACCGGGACGCCTACTACCTCCCGGAGGCGGACCTCTCCAAGGAGGAGCTGGCCGTGCTCTACGCCGCCGGCTCCGCGGCGCTGGCGTCGGGGGCCTTTCCGGGCCGGGATGACCTGGCGCACGCGCTGCGGAAGATTGGCTTCTTCGCCGGTCAATCCCTACCCACACCCCGGGTGCGCATGGAGCTGGGCTCCGTGCATGAGGGCCAGGAGAAGGAGATTTCCGCGCGCCTGGAGCAGCTCTGGGATGCGTGCGCGGCCCGCAAGTGGGTGGACCTGACGTATGCCAGTCCCAAGCAGGCCGGCACCACGCAGCGGCGGGTGGACCCGTATGGCCTGGCGCTGCGCCGCGGCGCCTGGACGCTGGTGGGGTACTGCCACCTGCGCAAGGACTTGCGGACCTTCCACGTCCACCGGATTCGCGAACTCAAGGTGAACACGGCGCGCCCGCGCACACCGGACTTCCAGGTGCCGGCGGACTTCTCGCTGGAGGCCCACGTGCCGTACTTCCCGTGGCAGCACCGCTTCCATGAGCAGGTGGAGGTGGCGCTCCACCTGTCGGGCACGCTCGCCTCGCGGGCCGCGAGCCTGTTGCCCGGCGCCATGCTGGAGCCGGCGGAGGAGGGGGCGGTGCGGGCGCGGCTGCCGGTCACGTTCGTGGACGGCCTGATGCGCTTCTGCCTGGCGCTGGGGCCGGACTGCCGCGTGGAGGGCCCCGAGCGGGCGCAGGCGCGTCTGCGCGAGATGGCCTCGCGCATCGTGTCGTGCCACGACGATTCGCTGGACAAGGTGAGCGCATGAGCAACGTCCACGAGCGGCTCCGCCGCCTGCTGTTCCTGGTTCCCTACGTCTCCAAGCACCCCGGCGTCACGGTGGACGCGCTCGCGCGCGCCCTCAACATCAGCCGCGAGGACCTGCTGGAGGAGCTGGACCTGCTCACCTGCGTGGGCCGGCCGCCCTTCAACCCGGACGACTACATCGACATCTACGTGGACAACGACCGCGTCTACGTGGACCTGGATCAGCGCCTCTTCGCGCCGCCTCGGTTGACGCCCGGCGAGGCCGCGGCGCTGGCCGCGTCTGCGGAGCTGCTGCGGCCGGCCACGGGGGACGCGTTGCAGAGCGCCCTCCAGAAGCTGGAGCGCGTGCTGCCGCCCGCCACCCGCGAGCGCTACCGGGAGATGTACCGGAAGATTGATGCGTCCACCGAGGCGCCCCAGGCCCTGGGGCCGCTCACCCGGGCCATCATCGAGCGCCTGGAGGTGACGTTCGGCTATGCCAGCCCCGGCCGGTCGCCGGAGCCGCGCACCGTGCGCCCCTACGAGCTGCTCAGCCACCGGGGGCAGTGGTATCTGCAGGGCTACTGTCACACCCGGCAGGACGCGCGCCTGTTCCGCCTGGACCGGATGGAGGACATCCTCGTCACGGACGTGTCCTTCCAGCCGCCCGCGGATGCCCGGGCGGACGTGCCCAACCCGGCGCGGGGGCTGAAGGATTCCTCGGTGCGCGTGCGCTTCTCCCCCGTGGCCGCACCCTATGTGAAGGAGCGCTTCGGCCAGGACGCCCGCCCGCTTGCCGACGGGGGCGTGGAGGTGCTGGTGGCGGGGGACAGCGAACGCTGGCTCACCCAGTGGGTCCTGTCCTTCGGTGGCGAGGCGCAGGTCATGGAACCGGCCTCCGCGCGCGCGGCCGTTGCCCGAGCGGCGCGGGCCTCTGTAGGATTGTAACCCCCCATGCCTTTCCAGCTGACGATCTCCGAGGGTAGAGAAGCCGGTAAGGAGTTCGTCTTCGACCAGGACTCCGTTCTCATCGGCCGTTCGACGGATTGCGACGTCGCGCTGTTCGACCCGGGTGTGTCCCGGCGCCACTGCCGCATCTTCCTCGACGGTGATGTCTACGCCGTCGAGGACCAGGGCAGCGCCAACGGGTCGCTCGTCAACGGCAGTCCGGTGAAGACGCAGGTGCTTGAGGACGGCGACAAGCTGACCCTGGGGCCGGTGACGTTCATCTTCGCCATGCTGACGGACGAGCCGGCCACGGGTGAAGAAGAGCTCCCCGCCGGCGCTCAGGACGGCGATGGCAGCACGCGCATCGTCTCCCTGGATTCCCTGAAGCGGCAGCGCAACAAGGGCGTCGCGCTGGCCCCGGAAGGTGCGGACCAGGAGGAGCTGAACGAAATCCGCGAGGGCGCCACCCGCTCCAACCTGCAGGCCCTGCGCCCCGTGTCCCAGGGGCAGAGCGGCTCACGGTCGGCGGCCATGGAGCGCTCGGCGCCAGCGGCACCGCCCGCGAAGCGGCCGTCCAGTTCGCCCCCGCCGGCCCGGGCCCGTCCGTCGCCGTCCGCGTCGGGCGGTGGTGGCCTGTCCGCGGCGGAGCGCGCGCGCATCCGGCGTGAGTCCCCCGGCGTGGTGTCCAGCGCGAAGCTCTTCTGGGCGGACGCCAGCCAGGGCGTGCGCACCGGCATCATCGGTGGCGGCGTGGCCATGGTGCTCGCGCTGTTCGGCGTCCTCTACTGGTTGGTGCTGAGCGGCGAGGACGGTCAGCCAGTGGGCGAGGAGCCCTCGATGTTGACCGGCGCGCCCATCCGCGACTCGTTCGGCCTGGGGCCGGGTGTGACGTGGGAGCGCCCGGACATGAAGGTCTTCGAGTGGGAGTACACCGCCGCCACGCGCGCGGTGGTCATCCTCCACTACCAGGCCCAGGGCATCTCCAAGGACGAGGTCGTGGTGAGCGTCAACGGCGTGGACGTGGGCAAGGTGCCGCCCGATACGCTGGCCAGCCAGGACCGCTCCATCGAACTGATGATTCCGGCGCAGCACCTGAAGAAGGGCGAGCCCAACCGCATCATCTTCGACAACGTGAAGAATCCGCCGGGCGAAGACCCGTGGGTCATCTGGAACATCTGGGTGGAGCGCGCGCTGCTGCCGGACCTGCTGCCGGAGGAACTGGTGCGCGAGGCCACCGAGTACCACAAGCGTGGCTTGAAGCACTTCCAGACGCCGGACATCGGCGCTCGCAACCGCTACGAGGCCTGGAAGTCCTTCCGCGTGTCGTGGCTGATGCTGGAGGCCCACCCGGAGCCGAAGCCCGACCTCTATTACGACGCCCAGGAGCGCATGAAGGCGGCGCAGCAGGAACTGGACCGCACCTGCTCCAAGCTGCTGCTGGAGGTGGAGGGCTACTACAACCAGGGCAACTACAAGAGCGCCTCCGCCACCCTGGACCACGTGAAGGAGTACTTCCCGGAGTTCGACCAGCCGTGCGCCACCCGCGCGGACGCCAAGCGCGCGGAGTACGGCCTCTAGGCCGCGCCACGGCTTTCCGGTGTCCGTGAAGTCGCGGGGTTGTTCCGTCGGCTTCCGGACACCGGCTGGCACTGGAAGACAGGCTGCGATGCGGCTCGGGTTGCCGGGTCGCGCGGGCATCCGCACCGTTGGGAGGCCATGCGTGACCAGGAGGCGTTGACCGAGCAGTCGGGGGAAGCGGACACGGGCGCGCCGCGGCGTGCGCCCACGCCCCCAGGGCCCGTGCCGGAGCATGGGCCGGTGTGGAGCCCCAACGTCTCCGGGCCGCTCCTGTCGCGCTACTACCTGCCGCGCCGCCACGGGGTGGTGCAGGGCAACGCATGCCAGTTGCTGCGCGACGGCGTGGAGGCCTACCCGGCGATGCTGGAGGCCATCCGCGGGGCGCGCCGTTATGTCCGCATGGAGACGTACATGTTCGTCTCCGACGCCGTCGGCGAGCTGTTCGGCGAGGCGCTGGCGGAAGCGGCCGAGCGCGGCGTGCACGTGAAGGTGTTGTACGACGCGGTGGGCTCCTGGACGAGCCGCCGGAGCTTCTTCGCCGGGCTGCGCGCGCGGGGCGTGGACATCCGCGCCTTCAAGCCCTTCAGCCTGTCACGCGGGCTGCGGCACCTGCTGCGGAGGGACCACCGCAAAATCCTGGTGGTGGACGGTGAGGTGGCCTTCACCGGTGGGGTGAACATCTCCGCCCACTGGGCGCCCGCGGAGATTGGCGCGGCGTGGCGGGATGACGTGCTGCGCATCGAAGGGCCGGCCGTCCACGAACTGGAGCGGTGCTTCTCCGCCACGTGGCGGATGATGTTCCAGGGCCGCTTCCACCGGCTGACCCGGCGGCTGGAGCGCCTGCGCAACCCACCGCCCCGGCGCGGCACGGTGGGGCTGGCGGTGTTGTCCAGTCGGCGAAGCATCCACCGGGCCTACCTGCACGCCATCCGCCGGGCCCGGCGCAGCGTGCTGGTGGCCGCCGCCTACTTCATTCCAGATCGGCGCATGGTGATGGCGCTGCGCGAGGCGGCCCGGCGCGGGGTGGAGGTCCATCTGCTGCTCAACGCTCGCAGTGACCACCCCATCCTGGAGTTCATGGCCCGGGCCTTCTACGAGCGGTTGCTGAGCGCGGGCGTCCGCATCTTCGAGTGGCAGCGCGGCGTGCTGCACGCCAAGACGGCCGTGGTGGACGGGGTGTGGGGCACCATCGGTTCTTTCAACCTGGAGCGCCTCAGCCTGGCCTTCAATCACGAGGTGAACGCAGTCTTTGCCGACCGTCGCTTGGGACAGCAACTGGAGGACTCCTTCCGCGGTGACTGCGGGGACTGCCGCGAGGTGACGCTGGCGGAGTTCCGCCGCCGTCCCCTGTGGCAGAAGCTGCTGGAGCGGGCCCTGTCTCTGCTTCGCAAAATCATTTGAGCCACACCTGTCCTCCCCTCAGCGGGCCGCATGGTTCCGATGAGCGGGGCTGCACATCCGCGGCTCGAAGCGTCCGGCCCTCAATGCGCTCGCAGGAACCCTTTGCAACGCGTCAACGGGGGGCCTAGAAGTTCCCGCATCCCGCGCAAGGAAGGACGGCAACACACATGACCGACAGTTTCGGCACGAAGTCCCAGCTCAAGGTGGGCTCTGCCACCTATGACCTCTTCAGCCTGGGCAAGCTGGCGAAAACCCACCCGGCGGTGAACCGCCTGCCGTTCTCGCTGAAGGTCCTGCTGGAGAACCTGCTGCGCCACGAGGACGGTCGTGTGGTGAAGCGCGAGCATGTGGAGAAGATGCTGGCGTGGGACCCCAAGGCCACCCCGGACGTGGAAATCTCCTTCCACCCCGCCCGCGTGCTGCTCCAGGACTTCACGGGCGTGCCCGCGGTGGTGGACCTGGCGGCCATGCGTGAGGCGCTGGCCTCCATGGGCGGCAACCCGGACAAGATCAACCCGCGCAACCCGGCCGACCTGGTCATCGACCACTCGGTGCAGATTGACTCCTTCGCGACGTCCGCCGCGTTCAAGGAGAACGCCGAGCTGGAGTTCGAGCGCAACCGTGAGCGGTACGCGTTCCTCCGCTGGGGCCAGAGCGCGTTCAAGGGCTTTGGCGTGGTTCCGCCGGACATCGGCATCTGCCACCAGGTCAACCTGGAGTTCCTGGCGCACGTGACGTTCCGCCAGGGCAGCACCGTGTACCCGGACACGCTGGTGGGCACCGACAGCCACACCACGATGATCAACGGCCTGGGCGTGGTGGGCTGGGGCGTGGGCGGCATCGAGGCCGAGGCCGCGCTGCTGGGCCAGCCGATTACGATGCTGATTCCGCAGGTGGTGGGCTTCAAGCTCTCCGGCAAGCTGCCCGCGGGTGCCACCGCCACGGACCTGGTGCTCACCGTCACGCAGATGCTTCGCAAGAAGGGCGTGGTGGGCAAGTTCGTGGAGTTCTACGGCAGCGGCCTGAAGAACCTGTCCCTGCCGGACCGCGCCACCATCGCGAACATGGCGCCCGAGTACGGCGCCACCATCGGCTTCTTCCCGGTGGACGAGGAGAGCCTCAACTACCTGCGCTTCACGGGCCGTCCGGACGACCTGGTGGCCCTCACCGAGGCCTACGCCAAGGAGCAGGGCCTGTGGCGGCGTGACGACGCCGAGGACCCCATCTTCAGCGACACGCTGGAGCTGGACCTGTCCACCGTGGTGCCCAGCCTCGCCGGCCCCAAGCGCCCGCAGGACCGCGTGCCCCTCAAGGACATGAAGTCCGGCTACGAGAAGTCGCTGGTGGAGATGCTGTCGGCCGGCAAGAGCAAGGGCGAGGACGAGGAGGGTGGCAAGGGCAAGGCCGCCGCCGCCGCGGTGCCTCCCGAGCGTCTGGCTCAGACTGTCACGGTGAAGAACGGCCGCCAGAGCTACCAGATGGGCCACGGCGCGGTGGTGATTGCGTCGATTACGTCCTGCACCAACACCTCCAACCCGGCGGTGCTGGTGGGCGCGGGCATCCTGGCCAAGAAGGCCGTGGAGCGCGGCCTCAACCCGAAGCCGTGGGTGAAGACGTCCCTGGCCCCGGGTAGCCGCGTCGTCAGCGAGTACCTGCGCGACGCCGGCCTGCTGCCGTACCTGGAGGCCGTGGGCTTCCACATCGTGGGCTACGGCTGCACGACGTGCATCGGCAACTCTGGTCCGCTGACGGAGCCCGTGGCCAACGCCGTCACCGAGGGTGACCTGGTTGTCGCCGCGGTGCTGTCCGGCAACCGCAACTTCGAAGGCCGCATCAACCCGCACGTGCGCATGAACTACCTGGCCAGCCCGCCGCTGGTGGTGGCCTACGCGCTGGCGGGCGAAGTGGGCATGGACCTGGACAACGAGCCGCTGGGCAACGACCCCAACGGGCGTCCCGTGTTCCTCAAGGACATCTGGCCCACCAACGAGGAGATTCAGGAGGTCATCCGCACCTCCGTGAAGCCGGAGCAGTTCCGCAGCCAGTACGCCAACGCCATGGAGGGCGACGCGCTCTGGCAGCAGCTGCCGGTGGGCAAGGGCTCCACGTTCCAGTGGGACGACACGTCCACCTACGTGCGCAAGCCGCCCTTCTTCGACAACCTGCCGAAGGAGCCCAAGGCGACGCAGGACATCCATGGCGCGCACGTGATGGCGCTGCTGGGGGACTCCGTCACCACGGACCACATCTCCCCCGCGGGCAACATCGCCAAGACGAGCCCGGCGGCCAAGTACCTCATGGCCAACGGCGTGGAGCCCAAGGACTTCAACTCCTACGGCGCGCGCCGCGGCAACCACGAGGTGATGGTGCGCGGCACCTTCGCCAACATCCGCCTGAAGAACCTGCTGGTCCCGGGCGTGGAGGGCGGCGTCACCGTCCACATCCCCACGCGCGAGCGGATGAGCATCTACGACGCGTCCATGAAGTACCAGGCGGAGGGCACGCCGCTGGTGGTGCTGGCGGGCGCGGAGTACGGCACCGGCTCCAGCCGTGACTGGGCGGCCAAGGGCACCATGCTCCTGGGCGTGAAGGCCGTCATCGCCAAGAGCTTCGAGCGCATCCACCGCTCCAACCTGGTGGGCATGGGCGTGCTGCCGCTCCAGTTCGAGGCGGGCCAGGACGCGCAGTCGCTGGGCCTCACCGGCCACGAGAAGTTCGACATCACCGGCGTGGCGCAGGACCTGGCGCCGCAGAAGAAGCTCACCGTGAAGGCCACGGGCGAGAGCGGCACCAAGGAGTTCACGGTGGTGTGCCGCATCGACACGCCGAACGAGCTCGACTACTACCGTCACGGCGGCATCTTGCAGTACGTGCTCCGCCAGCTCGCCAAGGGCTAGCGCGGAGAGGAAGGAACCGGCGCCCTGCTTTCCTCGGCGGGCGCTGGTAGCACTACGGCCCGGAGTCGCCCCCGTGGCGCTCCGGGCCGTCGTGTCTTCTAGGGCTCGCGCAGGCGGGCCCAGGCGGCGCGGTAGCGGGCCAGGCGCTCGGCGTCCTTGGGCGTCACCGCGGCCAGCCGCCGCACGTCCATGTTGTCCTCCAGGTCCGCCAGCTTCACGCGGCGGGCGAGCGCCAGCGGACGCAGCCGTTCGATGAAGGCCTCGTACGTCTCGTCCTGGCGGCGGGTGAGGGCGTCCAGCGCGCCCAGGACGTTTTCCGGGTAGCCCAGCTCGCGCAGGCGCTCGAGCGTGTAGGGCGTGTCCTCTACCACGTCGTGGAGGATGGCCACGGTGCGCTCTTCATCCGTGTCCAACCGCATCATCACCCGCAGCGGGTGGAGGATGTACGTCTGGCCGGCCTTGTCTCGCTGGCCGTGATGCGCGGCCACCGCGAGCGCGATGGCGTCTTCGAGTGCGGGCATGCCCGTCTTCTAACGCCAGACGCCCTCCCCAGGCGAGCGGGGAGGGCGGGCCTTCACGCCGTCACGGCTGGCAGCTGGCCGCGTTCTCGTGGCGGCAGGCGTGCTGTTCCTGGGTGAGGGGCAGCTCGTACACGTTCTGGAGCACCTCGCTGTTCTCCGACACGTCCACCGAGGTGGCCTGGCGCTGTCCGGGCTCCTGCATGACGGCGCTGTATTTCACGCTGCCCGTGGGCGAAATCATCACCGCGGTGGCGGGCTCGGGCGGCGGTGACAGCACCGCGCGCTCCTGGTAGCGCGCGTTCTCGAAGGACGCGGCGCAGTTGGGCAGGCCGCTGAGGAAGTCCGCCTGGTAGAAGCGGGCCCGGGCGGCGGTGCTGCTGCACACCTCGCCGTCCTGCGACGGGTAGATGACGTTCCACAGCGTGCAGCTGGCCACCGTGGCCGCGCCGCCCGCCGTCTTGTGGGTGTGGTTGTCCGTGTACTCCAGCATCCACCCATTGCCTTCGGGCGTGGCGCCCGTCGCGGAGCAGGCCCCGGACGCGTCGCAGGTGATGTTCGTCACGTCCACCAGGTCACCGCTGGTGTCGTTGTCGCTGGTGCGGTCGCTCAGGCGTTCCGCGTCGAACTGGCTCGCCGTCATGGGGCCCTCCGCGGAAACAGCGGTGGCATCCTCGGCGAACGTCTGCCCGGCCACGCCGTACACGCGCACGCCGTAGAAGCGATTCTTCCCAATGGCGTTGACGGTGCGGGTCAGCTCCAGGTCCGCGAAGTTGGGCGCCACGTTGCTCACGTCGAGGCAGCGGAAGTTGCCCTCGGCGTCCTTGCCGCACTCCACGCGCGCGGGGCTCATGGAGGTGTAGTCCTGGGGGGCTCCCGGGCAGGAGCGGGCCTCGTGCCGGGTGAACCGGGCCGACACCACCGTCTGGCCCGGGTCGCCACAGGCGGGCTGCGAGGCCGTCCCACGCGTCAGCGTGGACTGTGCCAGTCCCCGCTGCGTCCACTGGTGCCGCGACTGGGTGATGTTCTCGCCGATGCGGTCCACGCGGTAGTCCACCTCCACGTTGCCGCACCCGTAGCGCGCGCAGGCCTGCGGGTTGTCGAAGCGGCAGATGCCGGCCTGGTCATCCAGCAGCGCGTAGCGGTCACCCGTGCCGACGAGCGCGCGCATGGCGCCCGTGCCCGGCTGGATGCCAATGGAGGGCACGTAATAGAAGGGCCACGTGCGCGTGAGGCTGTCGCCCTGGCTGCCCGACGGACCCACGGCGTCCCGGTCCATCTGGAAGGCGCGCGCGGCGCTCCAGTTGCGGATGAGCCGGGTGCTCGGGTCCAGCGCACCGGGCACGGACATGCGCGCCACCCACAGCTGGCCGCGCATGTCACCGAAGACGGCCGTGTCGAAGAAGCCGTCCTGCTGCACGTTGCCCGCCACGCCGTAGTCCACCAGCGCCACGGGCGCCGCCACGCTGTGCGTGAGGTGCCGCGCGGGCCCGTGCTGTTCGCCGGTGGCGTTCGGGTCGTATTCGAACTTCCACCACAGGTTGTCGGTGCGGCCATTCACCTCGGGGGACCACGCGTCCACCATGTAGATGCCGCGGCCCTTCTCCTGGCCGGGGGACCAGCCGCCCGACAGGGCAACCATCCACCGCTCCTGGGTCTCCACGTTGTAGCGGGACACGGGACCGGCCGAGGTGCCCGCCTCCACCAGCACGGGGCCAATGGGCGGCGGCTTGGGGCTGAGCGAGAAGAGCGTCTTGCCGAAGAGGGCGGCCTCCGGGGAGTCCGGCTGCGGGTACATCCACTGCATCCGGGGCGCGCCGAAGCGGCCGGTGCCCGAGTCCGCGCGCAGCTCCAGCGCCAGGTAGTGCACGCCGCCGCGTCCTTCCGAAATCACCGCCATCGTGTGGTACTCGGTGGACTGCTTGATGCCGTCCGGCTGCGAGCCGTCCGAGCCGTCCGCCCACACGTCGCGCACCATGATGTCGCCGTCCACGTAGTACTGGTGGCCGCCCGCCATCTCGTGCAGGCGCGACAGCAGGTCGGGCGGGATGAAGGCCCACTCCTCCTCGCCGTTGCTGGGCGAGTACTCAATCATGGGCAGGCCACCCTCGCAGTTGTCGTTGCTCGCGGTGCTGTCGCGGAAGGCGTGCAGCATGCCGTCGTTGGCGCCCACCAGCACCAGCTTGTCGCGGCGGCGGTAGCGGTGCAGGTACGCGTCATACGCGTCCACCTCCACGGTGTTGCCGCAGCGGCTGATGCTCTCCGTGGCGAGCGGTGTGGGCGACACGCCCAGTTGCTGGCTGTAGAGGGTGCGCGTGCACTGGTTGCTCATGCCCAGGTTGCACAGGAACTTGTCCATGGGCGGGTCCACCAGCACCGGCGCGGAGTGGAAGATGTCGCCCAGCACGGAGCGGCGCACCTCGGTGCGGTTGCCGTTGCCGTCCTCGTCCGCCAGGTCCTGGCCGCGCACGTATTGGATGAGCGTGCGCACGCAGATGTCGTTCACCCAGGTCTGCGCCTGCGTCAGGTTGCCGAAGCCGGGTACCGCGACGCTCATGGCCGCGGCGGCCTGCTGGGGCGTCAGCCGGAGGCCCGTCATCAACGTGCCCGGGTCGATCTCCAGGGGGCTGAGCGACAGCACCTTCGGGCAGACGGGGGTGCCGAGGATGCCGAAGTAGCTCTTCAGCACCTCGCGGTTCTCCACGGTGAACTCGATGGGCGTCGCCGTGTTGTCAGCGGCGGTGATGCGCCCGTCCTGGTTGCTGTCCGTCACCGTGTAGATCTTCCGGCTGTTCAGCGCCCGGGCCAGCAGCGCGCGGCGCGCCTCCCAGAACTGGTTGGCCGGGGTGCTGCCTCCGTCCTTGATGAAGTTGCCGGAGGTGTCCTCGACGACGATGTCCCCGTCCCGGTCCACGACGAAGATGTCGTCCATGTCGCCGTCGCCGTTCTTGTCGACACCTTCCACGAACTCGTTGAACTGGTTGAAGCGCCACAAGTCGCCGCGCCAGGCGCTGTCACCGGAGGCGGGCGACATGCGCGGCATCAGCGCGCTGAGCGTGGAGCTGCCCGTCTGGAACGAGGAGATGGCCGCGGCGGCGAACGCGATGTTCCGGTTCTGCACGTCGTCGACGATGGCCTGGAGCGCCGTCTTCAGCTGGCTGGAGTTGGTGGCCGCGTAGAAGCGTCCGCCGCCCGCGTCCGCGGTGACGCGCAGCAGGTTGATGGCCTGCGTGTTCGTCAGCGCGAAGCCCACGGTGTAGGTGGCCACCTGCTGCGTCCCATCCAGTTCCGGCCGCAGGTCGTTCGTCCACATCCACTTGGCGATGCGGTGGATGTGGCTGCTGGAGCCGCCGCTGTTGCTGCCCTGGCCGGCCGCGGCGCAGTTGGTGCAGGGGACTTCCAGGTTGCGCACCTTGGCCGGAACCTGGGCGGAGTCACCGCCGGGCTCGTTGGGCTCCCCGTCCGTGAGCAGAATCATGGCGTTGAAGCCGCAGGTGAAGCAGGTGGCGGCTCGTCCGGGCGCGGCCTCGTCGTTGAAGCCCGAGTCGCGCAGGTAGTCGCTGCCGAACCAGCCGGGGAACGGGTCGCTGCCGGCGGAGCGGAAGTAGGTGCTGGCCCCCCACATGGCCTGTGTCAGGGGCGTGCCCGTGTTGAAGCGCAGCCCGTTCCGCATCTTGATGAGCAGGTTGTTGCGGTGATCTTCACGCTTCGCGCCGCTGAGCGAGTCGCCGCAGCTGGGACCAAAGCGCTCGAAGCGCACCACGTCCTGGCCGCTCCACTTCGCCGTGTCGGTGGCTTCGCTGCTCGCGGAGAACGTCACCACGCCGAAGCGCGTGCGCTCCGAGTCCTTGAGCACCTGGCTGATGACGTTGACGGCGGAGTGGCCGCGCGGCGAATAGAAGTTGAGGAAGTTGCCGGAAGCCACGCGCTTCTCTTGCGTGTATTGGAAGTAGCCCTTCGTCGCGAGGCACTGCGCGCACGCGGCGCGCGCGGCGGCCTGGGTGGTGTTGTTGCCGGAGTCCACCACCTGGGCGCACGCCTCTGCCGCGGTGCCACTGATGACCGTGTTGGGCGGCGGCTCGTTGAATTTCACCGGGTTGCGGGTCATCCCGAAGCTGGACTGCGAGGTGCTGCCGTTGCCATCGAAGCGGTAGTAGCTGGTAGGCACGAACCAGGGCGAGTCCTGGTTGGTCAGCGACAGCCACATCCGCGGGTACTCGACGTTGGCGTCGTAGTTCAGCTCGTCGATGTTGGCCTGACGGCAGCCGGGGAAGGTGCCGGAGCTGTTTTTGGAATAGCTCTGGTAGTCGTTGTTGCTCCAGGCGATGGGCCAGTACGCCATGGAGCCCGACGTATCCAGGATGAGCAGGATGTTGGGCGGGCCGCTGGGGCTGGTGAAGAAGCGCTCGTCGCTGCCGCGCGCGGGGTTGAGCAGCGCGTCCAGGCGAGAGGTGGACTGCAGGCTGCAAGACGCCGGGTCCTGCGCGAGCGCGCCAGGAGCGGCCAGCAGCACGGACAGGGCCGTCAGGGTGGAGAAGAGTGCCTTCATGGGGGGCTCGGGGAAGGGCGGGGCGGAAGGGGTCAGATGCCGAAGCGGAAGACGAACTCGGTCTCGGCCTGGCGGCCTCCGGGTTCGTCACACATGACGACCACGCGGTAGTAGCTGCCGCCGGCCGTGCCTTCTCGAAGGGTGTTGGCCGCGTCGCTCACCTGGTCCTTGCCGCTGCTGAACGAGGACGAGGCGAGCACCGCCGCGGTGGGCGCCGACGCGGTGTCACCCAGGTGGGCGGTGCGCATGACGCTGCTGTCGGCGATGACCTGGTCGTCTTGCAGCACCTGCTCCAGGCTGATGCTGGTGACGGGCACGGCGCCGGTGCCGAAGACCTTCAGCCGCGACAGCAGGTAGCGCCGCGCCGTCTCCGCGCAGGCCTCCACGCGGTCGCTGCGCGTCTTGGCCACGGCGGCGGACTGGTTGCGGCCGGTGAAGGTGATGGCGCCCACGACGAGCAGCAGCAGCACCGTCAGGGCAATCAGGGTGATGGCCAGGGCGCTGCCCCGGCGTGAGGCGAAGTGGGTCATGATGGCTAGCCTCCCCAGACGTTCTTGAGGTCACCGGCGACGCCTTCGGCGCGCAGCTCGGGGATGAAGAAGGCGCGGGACGTCATGTTGGGAATGCGGACGGACGTCTCCACGGTGGTGCGGAAGAACATGTCCTCGGGATTCACGGGGTCCGCGTTGAAGAGCCTGCGGCCCTGGTTCTTCGTGCCGGAGGGCAGCGGGCGCGCCGAGCGCACCGTGAGGCCCACGCCCACCGAACGGATGTTGGCCGGGTTCATGTTGTAGCGGAGGGGCGCGTCGTACGGCGTGCTGTACGTGGGCGCGGGAACCTGGTCGTCGTATTTGGGCAGCACGACGGCGTCCTCGTCACCCAGCACCCAGGCCATGCCGCTGCCCACGGCGCCGTCGGGCGCGGGCAGGCCGGCGCAGCACGCGGAGTTCGCGGGCGGCCGGTTCATCTGGTAGCTGACCTGGAAGGACTCCACGTCCACGGCGATGGGGTCGAAGTCGGCGTTCTCCGCCCAGCCGTGCTTCACCACCAGGTACGGGCGCCCACCGTGCGCCTCCACGCGCAGCCGCTTCTCATGCACCAGCATGACGAAGGGCATGCGGCCGGTGTCCGTCATGCAGGACCTGGGCACATCACCCGGGAGGCCCGCGGCGAGCGCGATGTTCAGCGTGGCGCTGGTGCCATCCGCGGCAACGTCCGCCGCCAGCCGCCCGAGGAAGTAGTCCTGACCGCCTGGACAGGCGATGAGCATGGCCTGCCCCTGGCGCAGCGGCTGGCCGAAGGTCGCGGCGGGCTCCAGCGCCAGTTGGAAGGGCTCCGCGCCGATGTCGGCGAGCTGGCCGCGGCGCAGGAACATCGGGTCGCGGTAGCGGAAAGCCAGGTCGTCGGTGACGAAGTTGCCCCAGTCCGCCACTTCCTGCGTGTAGTTGTCCTTGCGGGCCTCCGGCAGGCCTAGCGTGTCGAAGTCGAAGGCGATGGCGGGGTCCAGCCCGTAGCCCGCGTAGCGCAGCGTGCGGTTGAGGAAGTCGGTGCCGACGCGGCTGCCTTCGACGGCCGTCTTGGAGACGGTGTTGTTCTGGAAGATGTTGTTGACGGCGATGATGGTCCCCGCCACCGCCAGCAGCACCACCGAGGAGACGGTGATGCCGACCAGCAACTCGATGAGCGTGAAGCCGCGGCGCGCGTGCGTCCTGGGGTTGTTCACAGCTCCACCCCCGCGCCGTTCTCCGCCGGGTTGTAGAGCGCGACGAACTGCTTGACGTAGCGGCGCTGGCCGGCGCTGCGGAAGGACACCACCACCGCGACCGAGTCGATGGCCTGCGCCGGCGTCCAGACGAGGACGCGGCGGTAGTGCTCGCTCTCCTCCGGCGAGTAGCCGGGCACCACGCGGAGCAGCGGGTCTCCGGCCGCGGCCTCAAAGGCGTCCAGGTCCACGACGCAGGCGTCGGGCAGGGTGGCGAGGCCGCCGGCCAGCTCGAGCGTCTCCGCGGCGCCGGCGCAGCGCGCGCTGGACAGCGGCCCGACGTCCGCGAAGAGGCGGGCGCGCCCCTGGAGCTGGATGCCGGAGCGCACCTGCGAGGCGATGGCGCTGGCCTGCGACAGGCGGTTGGCGGCGGCGTTCTGCTGGCTGGCGAAGATGAGCCCGCCGAAGATGCCGCTGATGCCCATGGCGAGGATGGCGGCGGCCGCCATGCCTTCGATGAGCGTGGCGCCTCGCACGTGGGCTCGGCGGGATGCGGGATTCAGGCGCCTCACTTGTTGACCCTCATGTCGACGAAGCCAACGGGCGCGGAGACGGCGAAGAGGTATTCGCGCTGCCCGTCGGTGGAGAGAAGGGCCAGCGACGCGGCCCGATTCACGGCGCCGTTGCCGGCGGGGATGACGGGCTGGCCCGCGCCGTTCACGAAGCGCGCGGAGCCGTCACTGCGGAAGACGATGGCGCCCCGCCGCGGCGCGCCGCTGCAGAAGCTGCAGTCCGTGGGGGCCAGACCCTCGAAGATGCCGGTCCACTCCAGGTTGCCGCTGGCGCCGAAGCGCACGGTGCGCTGCGAGTAGCGATCCAGGTACATGGAGTCCATCAACCGGCCCTGGTCCGCGGAAGGCTGGATGGCCAGCGGGGGCGAGAAGGTGTCGAAGCTCAGCTGTCCGCCGGCGCCCGCGGGGGCCCCGAAGTCGCGCAGGCGGTCCTCCAGCAGGAACCAGGCGCCATTGCCCGCGCCGGCCTGACCTTCGGGATTGATGTCCGGGTAGATGATGAGCCACACGTCGGCCTGACGGTCCACGGCGCGGGCCCGGGCCTCGGCGAGCGCGCCGGACAGGTCGGCGGCCGCGTTCTGCGGACCCGCCCTCGCGCTGAGCTGCGCGTAGCCCGCGTAGGCCAGCGCGGCCAGCACCGCGATGATGGCGAGGACGATGCTGACCTCCAGCAGCGTCATTCCGCGTGCGTCGCGCCGGCTCACTTGGCGACCTCCACGCGCACGCTCAGGGGCTGCTTGCTGCCCTGGCGCCACACGAGCACCTCGGACGCGCCCAGGCTCAGCCCCTGGACCATGATTTGATTCGGCTCACCGAGCGACGCCTCGACCACCGCGGAGGACTGGACCCTCACGCGCTCGGCGTTCTCCACGATGAACTGCGTCTGATGAAGGGGCTCCACCTTCACCACCAGGCCGGACGGCTGCGCGTTCTTCGCCTCGACGGCGTAGTCCGGCTCGGGCGCGGCGGCGGAGGGGGCGGTGGCGGCGTCCTGGGCCCACGCGGCGGAGGCGGCCAGCGTCAGCGCCAGGGGCGCCCACAGCTTCCAGCGGGGCGCGCGGGCACGGTACTTCTGGGACGGCGTCGGAAAAACCGTGAGCAAGGGCATGGGGGGATGTCCTGCGGGCACAATGACCCCTGGGGGCTGGGGCAATGGAGACACGCGGGTGTCTTTGCACACCTCGTGCCTCCCCGCCTGGTGAGCCAAGTCCCCGACACTCCATGGCAAATTCCCAGGAGGAGGTCCCTGCGAGCAGTAAATGACCTCGCAACGTCTGCGAGCCCGCAAACTTTAGGCGCACCCTGACTGTCCGGCGACAGGGTGACTGGAGTCCGAATGGACCCTGGGTTACCAGCCAGACTTGCTGTTTCTCAGGGCCTTCTTTTCGGAGGTGCGCTTCTTGCCTTCCAGGCGCCGCCGCTTGGAGCCGGCGGTGGGCTTGGTGGCCCGCCGCACCTTGGGCACGAAGGTGAGGACCTTGAGTCCCTCACGCAGACGCTCCAGCGCCACGCCCTTGTTCTGCACCTGGCTGCGGCGCTCGGTGGCGCTGACGGACAGCTCGGTGGGGGCATGCGTGAGGCGCACGCCGCTGGCGGTGGTGTTGCGGTGCTGGCCCCCCGGGCCCGAGGCGATGAAGTAGTCCACCTCACACGCCTTCAGGAGGGACTCGTCGTCCAGCTTGAGGGCGTCCAGCGCGGCCTGCCGGCGGGTGGGTGAAATGCTCATGGCTGTCTTCAAGGTATCCCTCCCAGGCCCCTTCGTGCACCGCTGTCGTGCGTGCAGGCTCCGGCGCTGGACGGGGCCCCGTCGTCCGTCTGACGGGGGATTTCAAGTTCACCGGGGGGCTCAAATTGAAGCCGGCATGAGGCGGCCTCCGGGACGAAGCCCCCTGAGGCCAGTGGGTTGGCCCCTGGTCCGTGGGCCGCTCTGGAGGGCTGCGGCGTGCGCCTCGCGAGGCGGTGCTAGCGCACGTTGATGGTGGTGCCCGTGCTGGCCTGCCGTCCGTCCTCGCTGGTGGCAGTGATGGAGGCGGCGACGGGCACGCGGGTCATGCCGCGGTCGGTGTCGATGTAGGGCTCCACGAACGTCTGGTCCGCGGGGATGGTGACCGTGGGCATGCTGATTCGGCGGGTGGGCGACTCCAGGGCGACGGTGACGGGGCCGGTGAAGCCCTCCGCCCGCGTCACGGTGATGCGCACCTTCTCGTTCTGACCGGCGAACAGGTCCAGCTGGCGCGGCTCGATGGTGACGGAGAAGTCCGGCTGGGCCACGGGCGGCGGAAGGATGACGAGGAAGATGTTGGCGCTGGCCGCGAACGTCTCCGTGGCGTTGGTGGCCATCAGCAGGGCGCGCATCATGCCCCGGGCCTGCGTGTCCTGCGCCACTGAATAGGTGGCGGTCGCAGTGACGCTGGGCTCGCCTTCGGGCAGGACGATTTCCGGCGTGAGCGTCACGCCCTCGGGCGCATTCTGGAGGTTGAGGCGGAACGCGCTCTGGTCGTCGCCCTCGCGCCGCACGGTGATGTCCACCGGAAGGCTCTCGCCCGGAATGGCGGTGAGGGTGTCGGGGAGGTCGAAGGCGATGCGGAAGAAGGGCCCGTCGCTGCCGCAGGACAATGCGAGCGCGCTGCCGACGAGGAACAGGCCCCCGATGAGGGACCGGCGGAGGGATGGGGTCATGTTCTTGAATCTCCTGGTGCGTGCCAGCATCCGTCCACCGTGGCACCCGGGCAAGCCGCTCCAGAGCAGGCGGGCTCAGCGGAACAGCGCACGGGCCACTTCATAGGTGCCCACGTGCGCATCAATCGTGGCGGACAGGGGTTTCGCGTAGCCGCCGCCCAGGGTGAGCACCGCGGGGATGCCTCGCTGGCGTGCCGCCTCCAGCACCAGCCTGTCGCGCGCTCTCAGTCCGGCGTGAGTGAGGGACAGCCGTCCCAGCGCGTCTTCCGTGAGTGGGTCCACGCCCGCCTGGAAGAAGAGGATGCAGGCGCCCGCGCTGTCGAGCACTTCGGGCAGGTGCAGGGCGAGCGCGTCCAGGTAGGCCGCGTCTCCCGTTCCGTCCGGCAGGCCCACGTCGAGGTGGGAGGGCTGCTTGCGGAAGGGGAAGTTGTTCTCCCCGTGCATGGAGAAGGTGAAGACGGAGTCGTCGCCGGTGAAGACGGCGGCGGTGCCGTTGCCCTGGTGGACGTCCAGGTCCACCACCACGGCCCGGCGGATGTCGCGCGAGGCCTGGAGCGCGCGGATGGCCACCGCGATGTCATTGAAGACGCAGAAGCCCTCGCCGTGGTCCGGAAAGCCGTGGTGCGTGCCGCCGGAGAGGTTGCCGCCGATGCCGTCCTGGAGCGCCGCGCGGGCGGCGTCGAGGGTGCCCGCCACCGCGGCGGAGAAGCGCCGCACCAGCTCGGGGGACCAGGGGAAGCCGAGGCGCCGTTGCTCGGCGTCGGTGAGGGTGCCCTGGGACAGCGCGTCGAGGTAGCGGGGCGTGTGGACGCGCGCGAGGTCCTGGCGTGGGCAGGGCGTGGATTCGGTGAGGGACTCCGGGGAGAGAACGCCCCGCTCCAGGAGCGCCTCGCGCAGCAGTCGGTACTTCTCCATGGGGAAGCGGTGACCGGGAGGCAACGGGACTTCGTAGCTGTCCGAATGGAAGACGCGCACGCGGAAGGTGCCCTAACGCCAGGGCCGGGCGGGTGCAACCCGCGGCGCGTGTGAGAAATCGACCGGGGCGTAGACCCGGGGGCGAGGTCATTCGTTTCGAACCTCGCCGTCGTCCTTCCCCTTGGAGAACGCCATGGACCGCAAGTCCCTGTCGCGCGCCGCGCTGTCGGCCGCGCTCGTCACCGCTCTGTCCGCTGCCCTGTCCCTGGCCGAGGAGAGCCCGGTTTTCAAGCCCGTGGAGCAGCCCGCGCCCGCCAAGACGGCGACGCCGGCCGCTCAGGCGAAGCCCGCTCCGAACCAGAAGCCCGCGCAGCCAGCGCCGTCCCAGCAGCCGCAGGTCCCCGCCGCCGCCCGGCCGGAGATTGAAGTGGTGTTCGTGCTGGATACGACGGGCTCGATGAGCGGGCTGCTGGAGGGGGCGAAGCGGAAAATCTACTCCATCGCATCGCGCATCGCGCAGGGCCGTCCGACGCCGCACCTGAAGGTGGGGCTGGTGGCCTACCGCGACGTGGGCGACGACTACGTCACGAAGCGCTTCGACCTGAGCGACGACCTGGACACGGTGTTCGCCAACCTGCGCAAGTTCGAGGCGGGGGGCGGCGGGGATACGCCCGAGCACGTGGGGCGCGGGCTGGGCGAGGCTGTGTCCAAGCTGTCCTGGAGCAAGAACCGCGAGGTGATGAAGGCCATCTTCCTGGTGGGGGACGCGCCCCCGGCGCAGCGCAACGACGACTGGGACTTCAAGCACTGGGCGAAGAAGGCCCGGGAGAAGCACATCGTCGTGAACACCGTGCGGTGCGGTGGGGATGCCGAGACGGAGGTGTCGTGGCGGTTCGTGGCGAAGCTGACGGACGGCACCTTCGACTCCATTGACCAGGGCGGTGGCATGGTCGCCGTCGCCACGCCGTATGACGCGGAGCTGGCGAAGGTGAACGCGGAGCTGGCCACCAAGACGCTCTACACGGGCCGCAGGGAGGTCCAGGCGGAGAACATGGCGCGCGCCGCTTCCATGGGGGCGCTGGCGCCGGAGGCTGCGGCCGAGCGCATCAGCTACATGAAGAAGACGCGCGGCGGTGGGGCCGCGGGCGCCCCCGCGAGCAGCGCGCCCAAGGCGGTGGGCGGCGCGGTGGACCTGGTGGAGGCGCCGTCCGCGCTGGATGGCGTGAAAGCGGACGAGCTCCCCTCCGAACTCAAGGGCATGTCGAAGGAGGCGCAGGTCGCGAAGGTGAAGGCGCTCTCCGAGGAGAAGAAGGCGCTGGAGAAGAAGGCGGAGACGCTGGCCGCGGAGCGCGAGGCGTGGCTGACGAAGAACGCCCCCGAGAAGGAGGACGCCTTCGACGCCAACGTGATGAAGGGCGTGAAGGCGCAGGCCGCCCGCTACAACATCACCTACTGAGCGTCAGCGAAGCGGGGGACAGGAAGCCGCGGGCGCGCTTGGAGGCGTCCGCGGCTTTCGCGTGTCAGGCGTGGGCGCGCAGGAACTCCAGCAGCGCCGGATTGACGGCTTCCGGGTGCGTCATGTTCGCCGCGTGCGCGGCGCCGGGAACCGGGATGAAGCGCACGCTGCCGGGCAGCGTCTGGTGCAGGTGCTCGCCGTGGGCCGGGGGCATGCCGTGGTCCTCCAGCCCGTGGAAGACGATGGCGGGGCAGCGAATCTCCGTCAGCCGCCCGGAGATGTCGTCCCGGTCGATGAGCGAGCGGATGGCGTTGGCGAAGTGTCCGCCGGGGATTTGCCGCCAGCGCGGCAGCCAGGTGTCGAAGTAGCGCGTGTCCCCGATGATGGCCTGCGCCAGCCCCTGCACCAGCGGGTCGATGGGGCCCTGCGTCTCCCAGATGTCGGCGGACTGCTGGTAGGCGGCGCGGGTGGGCGCGTCGTCGTTGGTGCCCCGGGTGCTCATCAGCACCAGCGCCCGGACGCGCCCGGGGTGCTTCAGCGCCACGCGCAGCGCGCTGTAGCCTCCCTGGGACATGCCGCCCACGACGGCCCGCTCGATGCCCAGGTGGTCCAGCAGCGCCACGCAGTCCGCGGCCGAGTCCCACGGCGTGAAGGGCTTGCCGTCCCAGCGTGTCTGCCCGAAGCCGCGGGCATCCCAGCGGATGACGCGGAACTCGGGAGCGAGCGCCGCCACCTGCGCGTCGAACATCCGGTGGTCCATGAGGAAGCCATGGCCCAGGATGATGGGCCGGCCGTTTCCACCGGAGTCCTCGAAGTAGATTCCCTGTCCGTTCAGCTCGGCGATGGGCATGGCCCCTCCGTCTATCACCCCCGGGAAGGCCGCGCGCGCTACTCCCGCGTCACCGCCTGGAGCACCACTTCACGCCGCCGCTCCAGCAGCCGCAGCGCCAGGGGAAGCACCCCGCGATACAGCGCCACGTTCAACGCGGCGGCCAGGAGAATCATCGCCGCCGTGTGCCACGTGGGCCCTTCCTTGCCCGCCAGCTTGAGCGCCCAGCCGAAGGGCATGCAGCCAGCGCTGGCCGCGAGGATGCCCAGCATGGAGGCCGTCAGCGGAACCTTGTCCCGCCGCTTGAGGCTCGCGTGGAACTTCACCGGGAAGTACAGCGACAGGAAGTTGCCCGCGGCCAGCAGCATGGGCACCACGGCTCCCACGGCCGCCATGGCGCACAGCATGTCCAGCCCGGTGCCGAAGCCGAAGTACACCCGGTAGAAGAGCGCCACCAGCGCCGCCATCCCCAGCGCCGCCGCGCCCTGCACCTGATTCTTCGCGCGCAGCACGTCCGCCAGGTCCAGGGGCGCCGCCAGGAAGGCCGCGAAGCCCTGTCCGTCGTACGCGAAGGTGTTCTGGGAGAACGTGGACGCAATCACCACCGCGCCGTAGATGCACAGGCCCCCCATCAGCCACGCATCCGCCGAGCCGCCCAGAATGAACACGAACAAGTCCCTTCCGGACAGCAGCTTCAGCAGGATGGCCAGGATGAAGGGCACCGACGCCAGCAGCCGCGCGCGCGGGTTGCGCCACAGGTCCAGGGCCTCGCGCGTCACCAGCGTGGTGTAGCGCGTCCGCGTGGTGGCGAACGGGTTGCTGTCCCCCGAGTCCTTGCGCGAGCCCCCCGCGCGGCCCGCCTGCCGGTGGAAGCGCATGAGGAGCGCGTAGGCCACCGCCATGCCCACGCCCGCGAAGAAGAGCAGCGCTGCCGCCTCGAGCATGGCCACCCGGGGCCGGTGCCAGGCGAGCTGCGCCAGCGCGTCTCCGAAGAGCCCCGGGGGCACGCGGCCCAGCGCCACCGCCGCGTTGATGATGAGGGACATGTCCAGCGCGTCCACGCCCGCCTCGCCCACCGCCGTCAGCCACGAGGTGTCGATGGGCGGAATGAACGACGCGCCCAGGAGGAAGAGCGCCAGTCCTCCGCCCATGATTTCCGCGCTGTGCTTCTCCCTCAGCACGTTGATGACGGCGTACAGCGCCACCCGGCTCCAGGCCGCGCACAGGAGCGCGAAGAGGACGTAGAGGACCACCGCCAGCCACGGCATGTACAGCACGTAGACGGACGCGAAGCCCAGCGCGGCCCCGGTGAGCGGCGCGTAGAAGACGAGCGCGCGCGGCTCGAAGAGGCTGGCCACCGTCGACGCGATGAGCAGCCGGAAGGGGGAGATGGGGAAGGCGGCGTAGCGGCTCAGCTCGGAGTGGTCATCCACGCCCGCGGACAACAGCGGCCACGTCACCCACACCGAGAAGGTGACGAAGCACAGCAGGTTGAGGATGAAGTAGGGCCACACGTCGCTCTCCGCGATGGGCCGCAGCCGCATCAGCGCGAAGAACGTCAGGCCCAGGAAGAGGCCCGGCGCGCTCGACGCGGCGAAGGCGGCCACCGCGAGCAGCCGGCTGCGTCCGGGGCCCTGATTCAACCCGATGTCGAAGCGCAGCCCCCACAGCAGCCACAGGTGCCGGAAGAAGCCGGGCACGGCGGGGCGGCTCATGCGGTCTCCTGGCGCAGCGGCGTCACGGACGCGGGCGCCTCACCGTAGAAGGACAGGCGCGCGTTGCGCGAGGCCGGCACGGAGATGAGCTTCTCGAACACCGCCTCCAGTGACGGGCACTCGTAACGCGACAGCAGCGAGCCCACCGGCCCCTGGTCCAGCATGCGGCCGCCGCGGATGATGCCCGCGTGCGTGGCCAGCCGCTCGGCGATTTCCAGCACGTGCGTGGTGAGCAGCAGCGTCACCCCTCGGCGGCTCAGCTCGCGCAGGAGCTCGCGGATGACGCCGGCGGCCAGCACGTCGATGCCCTCGAAGGGCTCGTCCAGCAGCACCAGCTCCGGCGCGTGGATCAGCGCCGCGGCGATGGCGAGCCTCCGGCGCATGCCCTTGGAGTACTCCGCCACCAACGCGCCCGCCTTGTAGGTGAGCTCCGTCAGCTCCAGCAGCTCGGTGGCGCGCGCGGCGGCCTCGTCGCCGTCCAGCCCGTACATGCGCGCGCAGAAGGTGAGGTACTGCCGGCCGGTGAGCCGCTCGAAGAGGCTCAGCTCCTCCGGCACCACGCCGACGCGGCGCTTCACTTCCATGGGCCTGGCCACCGCATCCACCCCGAGCATGCGGATGGAGCCCGCGTCGGGACCGTACACCCCGGTCAGCAAGGCGATGCTGGTGGACTTCCCGGCCCCGTTGGGGCCCAGGTACGCGTAGAAGGCGCCGCGGGGAATCTGCAGGTCCAGGCCGTTGAGCGCGCTGAAGCCGCCAAAGCGCTTCTGCAGTCCGCGGGCGTCGACCGCCAGGTCATCAGTGGGAGAGGGCATCATGGAATGTCCTCCATCTCACCCGAGCCCGGCACCGGGGGACAATCCCCACCCGTCAACAGGGGGATGCCCGCTGGCCCTACGGTGCCGTCTCAGTGGACGAGCGACATCTCCGGCGGACCGGCAATCTGCTGCACCGTCATCCGCACCTTGTCCAGGTCCACGGGCTTGGAGATGTAGCCCGCGGCGCCCACGAGCTCGGCCTCCCATTCGAAGCCGTAGCCGGAGATGATGATGATGGGCAGACCCCGCGCACGGGGCATCTTCTTGAGTGCGTCGAGCAATCCCCAGCCGCTCATGACTGGCATCCGCAAGTCGAGCAGCACGGCGGAGGGCATGTCTCCCTCCAGCAGGTCCAGCGCCTCACGACCGTTGGCCGCTTGAACCGTGGGATAGCCCATTTCCTCGAGTGCATCGCAGATGAGCGTGCGGTGGCTCGCGTCGTCATCGACGACCAGGATGTGGGACATGGCAGGGCCTCGGAAGCTGCGGCTGGGTGTGGCGCCGCGAAATTCTATGGGCAGGATGATGGGAACTCCTCTTCCATTCCGGAAGGGGCCCCGATGCTTTTCAACAGCGAACGGCCCGGGAGGACGAGGCTTGCATCCGGGGCCGGGTGTCCACGGGGCTCACGCTCCGTACAGCTGGAGCGCATTCTGCCCCAGGATTCCCGCGAGTACCGCGTCATCCAACTTCATCCCCAGCATCGTCCGCAGCTCACGGTCCCAGGCGTAGGGGATGTTGGGAAAGTCCGTGCCGTAGAGGATGCGCTCGGGCCGGACCTCCAGCGCGCGGCGGGGGATGGGGACGGGGAAGTACCCGGCCAGGGCCATGGTGGTGTCCAGCCAGAGGTTGTCGTGCCGCTCGAGCAGCCGCGCGTAGGCGTCGAACTCGTCCGCCCCCAGGTGGGGCACGCACAGTTTCAGCGTGGGATGGTCCTTCAGCACACGCTCCACCCGCTCCGCGGCGCAGAGCGCGTAGGTGTCGCAGTTGTAATGGGGACTGGAGGGCTCCCGCCCCGCGTGCATGACGAGCGGACGGCCCGCCTTCGCGCACGCGGCATACACCTCGTGAAGGTGCGGCGCGTCAGGTGAGAAGCATTGAACGTGGCAGTGAATCTTCACCCCACGCAGGCCCGCGTCGAACGCCTCTTCCAACACGGCCGTGGCATCGGGTTCGCCCGGGAGCACGGTGGCGAGCCCCAGCACCCGAGGCTCTTCCCGGGCCACCTCCGCCACGTAGGCGTTGAGCGCGCGGGCCATGCCTGGCCGGTGGGCGTAATGCAGCGCCACCACCCGGTGGACACCTCGCGACAGGAGGAAGGACACGACCTGCCGCGTGTGCAGCTTGTAGCGGATGGGCCAGCCGTACTGGTCGAACCAGCGCCACACCGCGTCGAACACCCGGTCCGGGAAGAGGTGGACGTGCGCGTCCACCACGGGCGGCAGTCCTTCGGGCAGGCGGGGGCCCTCCGTGTCCTGGAGGGCGGGCATGGGCATGCGGATGCCAGCGTCCCGCCACGTGGGCGCGGAGGCCAGGCAGGGGACGGGCACGTCAGCGTCGGAGTCGGTGGCCATGGCGAGCCACCCGTCTACGCCTTCTTGGCGGTGTCGTCCTCGTCGCCGTCGGTCCGTCGCAGGTAGGTGTTGTGCGTATACCCCTGGCGGGACAGCCGCTGCGCCTCGATGGCGTCCGCGACCTTGGCGCAGACCTGGCCCAGCATGCGCAGCGACTCGGCGAGGAGCCGCTCGGCGTGGTCCTGCGCGTCGGCAGCCTGGATGGTGGTGCGCTCTTTGCGGAACAGTCCGGGCAGCTTCATCTCCCCCAAAGCATAGGTGACGCACTGCCCCCGTGCCACCGCCCCGCGAGGCCGGCCTTAACCACGTTGACGGCCCGCTCAATTTACATTTTTGAGCAGTTGCCCTGGCTGCCCGCCTGGATGCCTGCCAGTTGTGCTTGTAACCCCTTGGTCTTCCAGGCTTTTGACGAATTTTCAAGTGGGGGGATGACAGGGAGTTAATCCGGCCCTACATTGGATTCCGTCGGATTTACGGCAGAGGAGCTGCGCATGGCTTACGACGGCGAGCTGGTGAAGATGGAGAACGGTCGCTGGGCGCGGTTCCAGCGGTGCCAGGTGTACCGCCCGGGCGTCGAGGACGCGGGCGAGACGATGCTGTTGATCGCCGTGGAGCTCGAGGAGCGCTATCAGCGCCAGCTCGACGAGGCGGCTGACTCCCTGGCCCAGTACCGCTATCAGGGCGTCCCCGTGCAGGTCCGTTTCGATTCGGGCTCCCAGGGGATCACCCTGCAGCCCGAGCAGGCGGTGTCCGCACCCGCGGTGCACTGAGCGCTGACGCCGCGTGAGCGGAGTGTCAACGGGTTGACGGATTCACAACCCAAGGGGCCTCGCGATTCACATCGCGGGGCCCTTGGTTTTTACAGGCCCTGACGAGCAGCGTCAGGCGTCGTCCAGCCAACGGGTATACGCCTCGAAGCCGTAGTCCCTGCCCAGGAATGACCGGACCAGGTCCGCCGCGTCACGGGAGCCGCCCGGACCCAGCACGGTGTCCCGGTAGCGCTGGGCGGTGGAGGTGTCCATCAGCCCGTGCTCCAGGAACGGTGTGAGCAGGTCCCGGGCGATGACGAGCGACCAGAGGTAGGCGTAGTACGCGGAGGAGTAGTAGCCGTCGAGCTGGACGAAGGAGAGATGGGCGTAGGTGTCGTCCACTGCGGGGAAGGGCATGTAGCGCTCCTGGAGCGCGTTCACCCGCGCGGTGGTGTCCACGCCCGCGGGGTCGCTCGCGTGGAGCTGGAGGCTGACGGCCGCGTAGAAGAGCTGTTGGCGCAGCCACAGTCCCTTGCCGAAGGCGTCCGCGCGCCGCATCCGGAGGATGGTCTCCGTGGGCAGCGGCTCGCCGGTGACGACGTGCCGGGCGAACGTCTGGAGTGACTCCGGGCGCCAGGCCCACTCCTCCAGCACCTGGGCGGGCGCTTCCACGAAGTCGCGCTCCGTGCGCGAGCCGGACAGGCCGGCCCAGCGCGCCCGGCCGCCGAGGACGTGGTGCAGCAGGTGGCCGAACTCGTGGAAGAACGTCTGCACCTGGGAGTGCTGGAGCAGCGCGGGGTGGGCGCCAGGACGCGGGAAGTTGCCCGTCAGCACGCCCTCGGGAAGCGTCCTCCCCGCGCGGCCGGTGGCCAGGTCCCACTGCGCCGGGTGGGCGTACTTGTTCGGGCGCGGGTGCATGTCCAGGTAGAAGCGCCCCAGGCGCGTGGGGCCCTCGTAGATGTCCCAGGCCTCGATGTCTGGGTGCCACACCTGCGCATCCCGGACGCGGCGGTAGGTGAGCCCGAAGAGCCGCGAGGTGATGTCCAGCACGCCCTGCTTCACCCGCGTGTATTCGAAGTAGGGCCGCAGCTCGCGCGAGTCGAAGCGGTAGCGCTCCGCGCGCACCTGTTCCTTGAGGTACGTCTGCTCCCACGGCTCCACGCGGGACGCGCCGGGCACGTCGCGCCGCTTGCGCTCCAGCAGCGCGGTGTAGTCGTCCTGCACGCGCGTGGTGGTGGCGGTGGCGAGCTGTTCGATGAAGTCCTCGGCCACGTGCTGGTGCCGGACCATCTTGTCCTCGGACGCGTAGGCGGCCCAGCTCGGATAGCCCAGGAGCGTGGCCAGGTCGTGACGCGTCTGGAGCAGGCGTGTCAGCGTCTCCAGATTGCGGGGATGGCCGCGCTGCTGGCCCGCGCGCCAGAGCGCCTCGCGGGCGCTGCTGTCGCGCGCGTAGGTCAGGACGGGCAGGGCGTCGGAAGCGTCGGTGGTGACGCGCACCCGGCCGTCGGGCCCGGGCGGATGGTCCCGGATGTAATCGTCGGGCAGGCCCTCCAGCGCTTCGGGTGCCACGTCCACGTGCCGGACGTCTTCGCGGATGTGCTGGCTGAACGCCTGTCCCAGCCGGGTGAGGGCGTCGTTCAGCTCGCGCAGCCGCGCGCGGGTGGCCTCGTCCCGGTTCACCCCCGCGCGCCGGAAGTTCCGCAGCACCAGGTCCACCCATCGCTGGGTGGCGGTGTCCTGCCCGCTCAGGTCCAGCGCGGCCAGGGCCGCGTAGACGTGGGGATTGAGCGACACGTCCGTGCGCATGCCATCTGCGGCCTGGGCGCAGCGCGCCGCCGCCGCGCGGAACGCGGCGTCCGGGTGGGTGTTGGCACCGATGCCCGCGCGGCCGTTGGCGTCATCCAGCAGGGCGATGGCGTCGTCGTAGGCGGTGAGGGCCGCCTCCACGTTCCGGGGCTCGGGCAGTGACAGCAAGGCGTTGATGCGCGCCGAGGCCCGTTGCACATCGCACAGGCAGGCCGCCAGGAAGCGCCCGGGTGTGGCGGTCAGTTGGCGTCCTGCGTCAGGCTCCAGGGGGCTCGGCGCGGAAGGCACCGGAGGTTCGGTGGATGACGCAGGGCGCTGGGCGGATGACGAGCCAGCGCAGCCTGCGAGCGCGAGGCTGACGACGAAGACGACCAAGCGGTGCAAATGCCACTCCCAGCGCGGGTGAGGGGGCAACGTGCGGGGGACCGGCCTATTTCCGCTGCGTGCTCCTGATGGGAATGACGAAGAGCGCGCCGTTTCATCGCAAGATTCCGCCATGGAGGATGGCGGACCCGGGTCAACGGGCGCCGGCCACGGTGGCGGTACGGCGCCGCGCGAGCGTCAGCCGCCCACCTGGAAGAAGCGAGCGGCGTTCTCGTGGGTGATGCGGCGGACGATGCGCGTGGACAGATTGGCCTTCGTCAGCAGGTTGGCGGCGCGCGCCAGGCCGAGGATGTCCCCGGCGCCGTCGCCCGCGTCGGAGTTGAGCATCAGCCGCTCACTGCCCAGCCGCCGCACCAGCACCACCGCGCGCTCGGCCTTGAGCGCCTCGGGGTGCAGCGTCAGCCCGGCCCAGTGGCCTACCTCCAGGATGGTGCGCACCGTCCGGGCGTTGGCGTGGTCCACCAGCGCGCGCGAGGGCAGCAGGCCCGACTGCCGCAGGAGCGTGAGGATGCGCCGCGTGTGGCGCTCCTTGTCCGTGGTGGGGGTGTGCACCACCACGCGCAGCTTGAGGCTGCGGGCCAGCGCGAGCTGCTCCAGGAAGGCTTCTTCTTCCTCCTCGCCGCCCGTGTGCAGGCCCGTCTCGCCCAGGGCCACCACGCGCCCGCCCTGGAAGTAGTCAGGCAGCGCGGACAGCACCTCGCTCAAGCCGCGCCGGGGGATGCAGCGTGGGTGGACGCCCAGGGCCGCGTAGGCGCGGATGCCCAGGCGCTCCAACCGGGGGAGCTGGCGTTCCACCAGGTCATCGAAGTGCCGCAGCAACGCCTTGGACGTGGGCTCCGGGAAGTGGTGCGCCACCACCAGCGCCCGCTCCACGCCGAAGAAGCGCATGGACTCCAAATCCTGGTCGCTCAGGCTCTCCGGATGGAGGTGGGCGTCGAAGATGGGCGGTGGGGTGGGCACTGCTCAATCCTGTCCCAGGGCGGCGCCCTCGTTGCGCGGGTCGCTCGCGGAGAAGCGCAGCCCCGTCTTCGGGTCGCTGTAGACGGCCTCCGCGTCGCCCCACTGCTCCACGCGGCGCACCTTGTGGCCCTTGGCCTCCAGCACGGACAGCGTCGCCGGCTCCAGGCCCCACTTGTCCACCCACAGCTCGTCGGGCAGGTACTGGTGATGCAAGCGGCCTTCATTCACCGCGCGCGCCACGTCCATGCCGTGGTCCACCACGTTGCTGATGACCTGGATGACGGTGGTGGGGATGGTGGAGCCGCCAGGGCTGCCCACCGCGAGCATGACGCGCCGGGGGTCTTCCTTGGAGAACACCAGCGTGGGGGCCATGGAGGACAGCGGCACCTTGCCCGGTGCGATGGCGTTGGGCTCGCCCGTTACCAGGCCGTATGCGTTGGGCACGCCTGGCTGCGCGGCGAAGTCATCCATCTCATCGTTGAGTAGCACGCCGGTGCCCTTGGCCACCATGCACGAGCCGAAGCCGTAGTTCACCGTGGTCGTCATCGCCACCGCGTTGCCGTCCTTGTCGATGACGGAGATGTGCGTGGTGTTCTTCTTCTCCGGTTCGGGCGTCAGGGTGGTGGGCTCGTCCGTCAGCGTGGAGCCCCGCACGCCTTCCTTCGGCGCCAGCAGCGACGCGCTGGGCGTGGCCTTCTTCGGGTCGATGGAGCCCGCCAGGTTCGCGACGTGGCCGGGCGACACCAGCCGCGCCAGGGGCACGTCCACGAAGGCCGGGTCCCCCAGGTACTTCGCGCGGTCCACATAGGCCCGCCGCACGGCTTCCGCGTAGAGGTGCAGCGCCTCCGCGTCGCGGAACGTCACGCCCTGGGGACGCAGTTGCTCCATCGCGGTCAGCACCTGGATGACGGCCACGCCCCCCGCGCTCGGCGGCGGCATGGTGAGGATGCGGTGGCCGCGGTACGTGCCCTCCAGGGGCGTGGCGCTCCGCGTCTTGTAGGCCGCGAGGTCCTCCAGGGTGAGGATGCCGCCGCCAGCCTGGACCGACGTGGCGATGGCCTTCGCCACCGGCCCCGCATAGAAGGCCTTGGCGCCACCCTTCGCAATGGAGGTCAGCGTGCGCGCCAGGTCGGGCTGGCGGATGACGTGCCCCACGGGCGGGGCTTCCCACTGGCCCTGGGCGTTCTTCACCAGGAACACGCGTGAGGCCTCCGCGTCCCGGCTCAGGCAGGCCAGCCGGCCCTCCGCCATGGTGCGGTAGCGCGGCGTCACCCACACGCCCTTGCGCGCCGCCGCGATGGCCGGCGCCAGCACCACCGCCGGCTTCAGCTTTCCGTGCGCCTTGAGCAGCTCCAGGTAGCCCGCGACGGCGCCCGGTACCGCCACGCTCAGCGCGCCGTCCGTGGACAGGCCCGGCACCACCTTGCCGTCCTTCACGTACATGTCACGCGTGGCCGCCTTGGGGGCCACCTCGCGGAAATCCAACACCTTCGTGTCGCCGCTCTTGGCGTCGTGCACCAGCGCGAAGCCGCCGCCGCCAACGCCGGAGTGGTAGGGCCCCACCACCGCCGCCACGAAGGCCGCCGCCACCGCCGCGTCCGTGGCGTTGCCGCCCTTCTCCAGCATCTCCAACGCCGCAGCGCTCGCCTGCGGGTAGGCCGTGGCCACCGCGCCGCCCCGGTAGGGCCGCGCCGCCTGTGCCACACACGCCACCATCATCACCGCGGCCAGCAGTCCTCGCTTCAGCACCGCACCGCGGAAGCTCGTGTCCTTCACGGGTTCAGCCCTCCTCGCGCTGTCTGAACAGTCCATCGCTGGCTTTCGTCCTGGGTGATGTGTTACCCGGGCGACAAAAGCCTACCCTCCAGTCCGGCGACGCCAGGGGACCAGACGGACTACATGTGTCCCGGTATGCACGAACCGTATGGTCAGGACCAGGATTTCAGCCTGACAGCATTTTTCCTCTTGGATTGTTCTCCGGCGGCGTGCATCCTGGTCCCATCATGAATCGCGTCCGGGGGAGCGTATGAGCACGCAAGCCATACCCGAGAAAAAGGCCCTACCTGGCGCCGCGCCCACCGCGGCCGAGGTGACGGTCTTCTTGAAGCCCAGCTTCGGCATCACGATTCAGCGCAACACCCTGTGCGTCTCGGTCAGTGCGAAGGCACGGCCGGTGGACACCGTCACGCCTTCTGATCCTCGCGCGGTTGACGACTCGATTGGCTGTCCCTAATTCTCCGCCGCATGAGCGTTCTGGCGGCGGTGGTGCTGTGCGCGGGCAAGGGCACGCGGATGAAGTCGGAGAAGGCGAAGGTCCTTCACCCCATCCTCGGTCGGCCCCTTTGCGCGTATCCCCTCAAGCGGGCCCTTGAACTGGGCGCCACGTCGGTGGTCCCCGTGGTGGGCCACCAGGCGGAAGCGGTGGAGAAGGCCGTCCGAGGCCTCTTCCCGGATGCCCCCCTGCGCTTCGCGCTCCAGCGCGAGCAACGCGGGACGGCGGACGCGGTGCGCTCCGCGGAGGAGGCCCTGAAGGGGTACTCCGGACGGGTCCTCATTCTTTACGGCGATGTGCCGTTGCTGCGCCGCGAGACGCTGGAGGCGCTGCTGGCCGCCCATGACCAGGCGGGCGGCAAGCTGGCCATGGTGACCACCACCCTGGAGGACCCCACGGGCTACGGCCGGGTCATCCGCGACGGTGGCAAGGTGACGCGCATCGTGGAGCACAAGGACTGCACCCCGGAGCAGCGCGCGGTGCGCGAGTGCAACGCCGGCATCTACTCCGTGGACGCGGACTTCCTCTGGAAGGCGCTGGCTGAAATCAAGCCGCAGAACGCCCAGGGCGAGTACTACCTCACCGACCTGGTGGAGATGGCCGCGAAGCAGGGCCCGGTGGGCTCGGTGGAGGCGGACGCCACGGAGACGGCCGGCGTGAATGACCGGGTGGAGCTGGCCGCCCGCGCGCGCGTGCTGCAGCAGCGCATCAACGAGGCGCACATGCGCGCCGGCGTCTCGCTACAGGACCCCGCCACCGCCTACATCGAGGAAGGCGTCACCGTGGGGCCCGACACCGAAATCGGTCCCTCCGTCACGCTGGCCGCCGGCACCGTGGTGGGCAAGGGCTGCACCATTGGTCAGGGCAGCGTGCTGCACGCCTCCACCGTGGCGGACGGCACCGTCATCAAGCCTTACTCCGTGCTGGAAGAGGCCCGGGTGGGGGAGCGCAACGTCATTGGCCCCTTCTCGCGGCTGCGCCCCGGGACGGAGCTGGCCGAGGACGTGCATCTGGGCAACTTCGTGGAGACGAAGAAGGCCCGCATCGGAAAAGGTTCGAAGGCCAACCATCTCACGTACCTGGGAGACGCTGTCATTGGTTCCGGGTGCAACGTGGGGGCGGGCACCATCACCTGTAACTATGACGGGGTGAACAAGCACCTGACTGAACTGGGGGATGGGGTGTTCATCGGCTCCGACACCCAGCTCGTCGCGCCCGTGAAGGTTGGTGACGGCTCGTATGTCGGCGCGGGCACCACGGTGACGAAAAATGTGCCTCCCGGGAGCCTCGCTGTGTCCCGGACGCCACAGGTGACCAAGGAGGGTTGGGTGGCCACCAAGAAGGCGCGGCAGGCGAAGGCGCGGGCGGGATAGTCGGCGCGGCTCTTGCTTGGGTACCAGGCAGAGCGCTGCCCGGCAGGGATGTAGGGGAATCCCGCGGATTGCTCCGGCGGGCGTGGGCGTGAGAGAGAGGTGCAACTATGTGCGGGATTGTTGGATACGTCGGTGACAAGGAATCAGCCCCCATCCTGGTGTCGGGTCTGAAGCGGCTCGAATACCGTGGCTATGACTCGGCGGGCGTTGCGGTGCTGAATCAGCGCAAGCTCAACGTCGTGCGGGCCACGGGCAAGCTCCGCAACCTGGAGAACCGGGTGGTGGCGGACCAGCCACCAGGCAACATCGGCATCGGGCACACCCGCTGGGCGACCCACGGGCGTCCCTCCGACGAGAACGCGCACCCGCACACGTACAAGGACGTGGCGGTGGTGCACAACGGCATCATCGAGAACCACCTGTCGCTCAAGGAGCAGCTGCGCTCGCGTGGGCACGTCTTCTCCTCGGAGACGGACTCGGAGGTGTTCGCGCACCTCATCTCCGAAGAGCTGGAGCGCGGCCTGGAGCTGCCGGACGCGGTGCGCGCGGCCATTGCCCAGGTGAAGGGCACCTACGCGCTGGCCGTGCTGACGGCCAGCGACCCCAGCCGCATCGTCTGCACCAAGGACGCCTCGCCCATGGTGCTGGGCCTGGGCCAGGGGCAGAACTTCCTGGCCAGCGACGTGCCGGCGCTGCTCGAGCACACGCGCGACTTCGTCTACATGGAAGAGGGGGACATGGCCGTCATCACCGCGGCGGCCGTGGACATCTTCAATCGCCAGGGCCAGAAGGTGAACCGGCCCACCCGCCGCATCGACTGGACGCCGATGATGGCGGAGAAGGGCGGCCACAAGCACTTCATGCACAAGGAAATCTGGGAGCAGCCCCGCGCCGTCGCGGACACGCTGCGCGGCCGGATGCTCCTGTCGGAAGGCGACGTCCACTTCGAGGGCTGGAACCTGTCGGCGGAGAAGGTCCGCTCGCTGACCAAGGTCACCATCCTCGCGTGCGGCACGTCGTGGCACTCCGGTGTCGCGGGCAAGCACATGATTGAGTCGCTGGCGCGCCTGCCGGTCGAGGTGGAGCTGGCGAGCGAGTTCCGCTACCGCGACCCCATCGTCGACGGCACGCACCTGGCCATCGCCATCAGCCAGTCGGGCGAGACGGCGGACACGCTGGCGGCCTTCAAGGAGGCCAAGGCCCGCGGCGCCACGGCCATGGCCATCTGCAACGTCATTGGCAGCGCGATGACGCGCGAGGCCGACTTCTCCGTGCTCACCAACGCGGGCCCGGAGATTGGCGTGGCGTCCACCAAGGCGTTCACCACGCAGCTGGTGGCCCTGTACCTGCTGGCCGTCAAGCTGGGCCGCATGCGTGGCACCCTGTCCGTGCCGGCGGCGCAGGAGCACCTGACGCAGCTGACGAAGGTGCCGAAGATGATTGAGGACGTCCTCAAGTGCGAGCCGGCCGTGACGCGCGTGTCGCGCGAGTACATGAACGCGCAGGACTTCCTCTTCCTCGGCCGTGGCCCCATGCACCCGGTGGCGCTGGAGGGCGCGCTCAAGCTGAAGGAAATCTCGTACATCCACGCGGAGGGCTACGCGGGCGGTGAGATGAAGCACGGCCCCATCGCGCTCATCGACGAGAAGATGCCGGTGGTGGTCATCGCGCCGAAGCAGCCGCACGTCGCGTACGAGAAAATCATCGGCAACATCGAGGAGGTCCGCGCGCGCGGTGGCAAGGTGATTGCCATCATCGACGAGGACGACGAGCACGTGGCCACGCTGGCCGACCAGGTCATCCGGATTCCGGCCGCCTGCGCGCTGCTGGCGCCGGTGGTGGCCACCATCCCCCTGCAGCTGCTCGCCTACCACGTGGCGGACCTGCGCGGGAACGACGTGGACCAGCCGCGCAACCTGGCCAAGAGCGTGACGGTGGAGTAGCCGCCGCGCGCCTTCGGACCTGAAGCGCCAGAAGCCCGGGCTCCCGCGAAGGGGGCTCGGGCTTCGTCGTTTCCACGAGAGGGAGCGGCACATGGCGAAGGCCGCGCGCTCCCGGGCGCGCATGTCCGACAAGGCCGCGTTCACCGCTCGCTCCGGCTCGCCCGTTGTCCGGTGAAAGTTGCGGGGGCACGTCGCTTTGAACCTCTCCGGGGGCCGTGGCTACAGTTTCCTCCGTGCCCGACGCGCCTCGCATACATCCGCTCACGCAGCGGTCCATGGAGGACGAGGACGAGGCGCCACTGGGGGAGGTCGCGCCGTGGGAGGCGCCGCCCGAGCCCGCGTCGCTGGACGCCACGCCGGTTCCTCTGCTCCGGGGGACGCCCACGCCGCCGTTGGACCTCCCCCTGCCGGTGCTGGTGTTGACCGAGCAGGCCCGGCGGGTGCCGGAGGCGGAGCGTCCCCTGGTGGCGGCGCGGCTGAACCTCCAGCTGTCCCGGATGGCCAGGACGGGCGGAGATCGGCTGGTGGCGGACACCTTCCTGCGGCTGTTGGAGAGCGGGCGGCTCACCGGACTGGTGGATGCGAAGGGACGCACCTGCCGCGCGGCCGCCGTGGAGGCTCTGTTGTCCCTGGGCTTCCCCTACGCCCTGGAAGTCCAGCCCGAGGACCTGGCGCACCTGCGCGCCAACACCCTGCAGCGGAAGGCGCACCGCCTGAAGCCAGGTACGTCCGTGGCGGTGTTGGTGGGAGGCATCGGGGCGCAAGTCGTCCATGAAGCGCTGGTCCACCAAGGGGACGCCAGCCTGCTCACCTCCCAGGTGGGCCTTTCCCTGCTGGCGATGGCCGCCTTGTGGCTTGCTCCGCCCCGGACGCCCGTGTACCGCGTGGGGTTGCTGATGCTGACCCTGGTGTCCCTGGCCGGGGCGGTGTTTTCGGTCCTGGGCGTGGCCCATATGGGGCTGTGGGTGGGATTGGCGGGGCTGGTGGCCGCCTTCCTGGCTGCCCTCCGCGAGGGCTGACCGGCAGGATGCAGCACGGATGTCAGAGGGGTGGACTAGGGTCTACCCATCGCGTACTAAAAGCGCGTTCAGGTGAGCCGGGGTGGCTCGCCAATACAAGGAGCTACGAGCAATGGCCGTGAATCAGGAGAAGGAAAAGGCGATCGAACTGGCGATGTCCGCGGTGGAGCGCCAGTTCGGCAAGGGGTCCATCATGCGGCTCGGCAACGACGAGCCGCTGATGCGAGACGTTCAGGCCATCCCGACGGGCTCCATCTCGCTGGACATCGCCCTGGGCGTGGGTGGCGTGCCCAAGGGCCGCATCATCGAAATCTTCGGGCCGGAGTCGTCCGGTAAGACGACGCTGTGTCTCCACATCGTCGCCGAAGCGCAGAAGCGCGGCGGCATCTGCGGTTACGTGGACGCGGAGCACGCGCTGGACGTGGGCTACGCGCGCAAGCTGGGCGTGCGCACCGATGACCTGCTGCTGAGCCAGCCGGACACGGGTGAGCAGGCGCTGGAAATCGCGGAGATGCTGGTGCGCTCGGGCGCCATCGACGTGCTGGTGGTGGACTCGGTGGCCGCGCTCGTGCCGAAGGCGGAGCTCGAGGGTGAGATGGGCGACGCGCACATGGGTGTGCAGGCCCGCCTCATGAGCCAGGCGCTCCGCAAGCTGACGGGCACCATCTCCAAGAGCCAGACGTGCGTCATCTTCATCAACCAGATTCGCATGAAGATTGGCGTGATGTTCGGCAACCCGGAGACGACGACGGGCGGTAACGCGCTGAAGTTCTACGCGTCGCAGCGCCTGGACATCCGCCGCATCGGCGCCATCAAGAATGGCGACAACGTGGTGGGCAGCCGCACCCGCGTGAAGGTGGTGAAGAACAAGGTCGCGCCGCCGTTCAAGGAAGTCGAGTTCGACATCATGTACGGCACGGGCATCTCCCGTGAGGGCGACCTCATCGACCTCGCCTCCAACGAGAACATCGTGGAGAAGAGCGGCAGCTGGTTCTCCTTCAATGGTGAGCGCATCGGCCAGGGCCGGGAGAACGTGAAGGACTACCTGCGCGAGCACCCGGAGATCGCGAAGGACATCGAAGGCCGCGTGCTGGAGAAGTACGGCATCGGCAAGTCGGGTGCGCCCGTCGCCGCGGCGCCGGACGAGTCCGCGCCGGCCGAAGGTGGCAGCGAGAAGCGCGGCCGCGTGAAGGCCGTGAAGTAGTCCCGTCCCCGGGGCGTTTTCCCCGGATGGTGGCAAATCACCATGAAAGCCAGAGGGCCGTCCGCCGCGAGGTGGGCGGCCCTTTTGCTTGGTGTCCGGCGTCCTTCGCGTGGGTTCGCACCGGGCGTGGGTGACACGATGCGTTGTCGTTTCATTCCGTGGGGATGTTTCCTGCTGAGTGGAAGAGCGCTCTAGACTCGCGCCCCTGTCTCCTAACCCGCGCAACCCGGAGTCCCGCCTTGTTCGATCGATTCAAACGCCGCAGTTTCCTCCAGGCCGTCGTCGCCGTTGCCGCGACCACTGCGTTCGGATGTTCCGACGACGAGACGTCGTCGGATGCTGGCGAGAAGTACTTCCCGCAGTCCGTGTGCTCGGGTGACCCGCGTCCGGACAGCGTGGTGTTGTGGGTGCGGGCGGTGGACCCGGACAACGCGGGGGCGAACACGCAGGTGCGGCTGGAGGTGTCCACCAGCGAGTCGTTCAGCAGCGTGGTGCTGGACCAGCAGTTCACCGCGCTGGCGCAGTTCGACCATGCGTTGAAGGTGAAGGTCACCAACCTGTCGGCGCGCACGACGTACTACTACCGCTTCACCATCGACGCGAACGGTCAGAAGTACTCCACGGTGACGGGCCGTACCCGCACCGCGCCGGCCGCGGGTGACGACGTGCCGGTGAAGTTCGTCTTCGCCAGCTGCCAGGACTACATCGGCCGTTACTACAACGCGTGGCAGCACCTGCTGCAGCTCAACGAGGACCTCGACTTCGTCGTGTTCCTGGGCGACTACGTCTACGAGACGACGGGCGACGCGTCGTTCCAGTCCGTGGACGGGCGCGGCATCGTCTTCAGCGAGCCGGAGAAGGCGCTCCGCCAGGGCACGGGCCTGACGGCGTTCTACGCGGCCAACTCGCTGTCCAACTACCGCGACCTCTACAAGACCCTGCGCACGGACAAGGTCATCCAGCAGGTGCACGAGCGCTACCCGTTCATCATCACGTGGGATGACCACGAGTTCTCCGACGACTGCTGGGGCGACGTCGCCACGTACACGGACGAGCGCACCAACGAGAAGCAGACCGAGCGCCGCCGCAACGCGGAGCAGGCCTTCTTCGAGTACATCCCCATGGACCACGGCGCGAGCGACGCGGGCGCCATCGACATCAACGCCGTGGTGGCCCAGCCGACGCGCATCTACCGCGACTTCGAGTTCGGCCGGAACCTGAAGCTGCTGGTGACGGACACGCGCACGTACCGCCCGGACCACCTCATCCCCGAGGACGCGTACCCGGGCAAGGTGGCGGTGCCGGCCGACCAGTTGGCCCTGGTGCTGCCGTCGCTGCCGGAGGCCACGCAGGCGCAGCTGCAGTCCGACATGTTCGCGTACGTGAACATCGACGCCGAGGAGCTGAAGCCCTACAAGGACATCCTCACGGGCGTGTACGTGCAGCAGGCCGTCGCCGCCGGGCTCACGCTGGGAGAGGCGACCGAGAAGGCGGGCTCCTGGGTCTCCGGTGGGCTGTCGCTGTTCTACGTCAACCAGGTGCTCAACGCCGTCAACCAGGCGCGTGTGGCGGCGGGCGATTCGGCCATTCCGCTCATCCCCACGGCGGGCACGCCGCGCGGTCTGGCCTATGCGCACATGGGCAAGACGGGCCTCTTCGGCATCCAGGGCTCGCGCTACGTCGTGGTGAAGCCCATCTTCGACCTGTTCGCGGCCATCAAGTACATGGGCAGCGCGGGAGCCTCGGAGGGCATCTTCGGCAACGAGCAGCAGGCGTGGCTCCAGGAGTCCGTGCAGGCGGACAACGCGTGGAAGATCATCGTCTCCTCGATTTCGCTCACCTCCATGGTGTTCAAGCTGAGCGAGAAGGCGGACGTCCCGGACCCCACGCTGCGCCAGGACTTCTACTTCAACGTGGACCAGTGGGACGGCTTCCCCACGAAGAAGCAGGAGTTCCTGAAGTTCCTGCGCGACAGCCAGGTGAAGAACGCGCTGTTCATCTCCGGCGACATCCACGCGTCCTTCGCGTCCGTGGAGTCCGGCATCCCCGCGCTGACGACGCCGGCCATCTCCTCCGGGTCCATCAAGGAGCTGGCGGGCCTGGCCGTCATCGGCGCGGGCTTCTCCACCGGCAGCACGGTGTACCGGTACATCGTGACGGAGCTGGACAAGTCGCTGAAGGAGGCGCACCCCGGCATGGCGTTCGTGAACGGTGATGCCCACGGCTTCGTGGTGCTGGAGGTCGGCGGCACCGAGGCGAAGGCGGCCTTCCACCTCATCCCGAGCACGGAAATCACCAAGGACTACTCGCTGCGCCAGCCCTCCGAGCTGACGGCGAAGTTCACCCGCCGCGACTTCATCATCAAGGACGGCACCATCACCTCCGCCTGAGGAGAGAAGGCCTCACCTGTTCGGTGAGGAGCGAGGGCCGCGCCGGGAGCCACGTGCTCCAGGCCGCGGCCCTCGGCCGTTTCAGGTCCGCTCCTCGTTTGCGCGGACCTCCTTGATTGCTGCGCCGCGGCGTGGGGCGCGCTAGAAGCGAGGCATGTTGCCCGGTGCGCCCGTTTCCGATGTCCGACTCGTTCCCGCCCGGCCGGAGCACGTGGACTTCTGGCTGGCCATGCGGGCGGCCCCCGGCGCGCGGCGCTTCGTGGACACGGAGGACGACACGCGGGAGCTGCTCCTGCGGCGCATCCTGGAATCGGGCGCGTTGGGTGAGCCCCGCGCGCGGAGCTTCCGGTGGTTCGTGGAGGCGGACGGGCAGCTCGTGGGGACGGTGTCCGCGCGGGATTTGTCGCGCGTGCATGGCCGCATCGAGCTGGGCTACATGATGGCGGATGCGCACCACGGCCGGGGCCTGGGCTCCCGCGCGGTGGGGTTGATGCTGGAGCAGTTGTTCACGCTGCCCTACCTCCAGCGGGTGTGGCTGACGACGCTGGCGGAGAACACGGGCTCTCAGGGCGTGGCGCGCAAGCTGGGCTTCACGATGGAAGGCACCCTGCGCGGGCACTGTCTGTTTCAGGGGCAACGCCGGGACCAGCAACTCTGGGGCCTGCTGCGCCCGGAGTGGGACGCCCGGCGCGCGGCGTTCGTCGCGGGCTGAGCGCTTCGGACGACCGGTCTCTGGGAGCAGTGTGGGGCCCGGGTTATAGAAGCGGCGTCATGCATCCCTACGCCGCTGAGCTTTCCCAGGAGCTGGGCATCAGGCCCGAGCAGGTGGACCGGACCCTCGCGCTGCAAGAGGACGGAGCCACGGTCCCCTTCATCGCGCGCTACCGCAAGGAAGTCACGGGCGGCCTGGACGAGGTCCAGATTCAAACCCTCTTCGACCGGGCCACCGAGCGCGCCGAGCTGGACTCCCGGCGCGACACCATCCTCCGCTCCGTTGAGGAGCAGGGGAAGTTGACGCCGGAGCTGGCGAAGGCGCTCAAGTCCGCCAGGACGCGCACGGAGCTGGAGGACCTCTACCTTCCCTACAAGCCCAAGCGCCGCACGCGCGCCGCCATTGCCCGGGAGCGCGGGCTGGAGCCGCTGGCGGACCTGGTGTGGAAGCAGGACGGCCGCCGCGGCGAGGACGTGGCCGCGCGTGTGCGCCCCTACGTCAACCCGGAGAAGGACGTGCCGGACCAGGCCGCGGCGCTCGCGGGCGCGCGCGACATCTGCGCCGAGCGCGTGGCCGAGGACGCCGGCCTGCGCCGCGAGGCCCGCGAGGTGAGCGCGCGCCGGGGCACGCTGTGCTCGAACGTGGTGCCCGCGAAGAAGGGCGAGACGACCAAGTTCGAGAACTACTACGGCCACGAGGAGCCCCTGTCCCAGGCCCCCTCGCACCGCGTGCTGGCGCTGCTGCGCGGCGAGGAAGAGGGCGTGCTGAAGGTGAAGCTCTCCCTGCCCGACGACGAGGTGAAGGGCCTGCTGGCCGGGCGCGTGGTGACGAAGCCGCAGTCCCTCTTCGCGCAGGAGCTGCGCGCCGCCGTGGAGGACAGCTGGGACCGGCTGATGGGCCCGTCGCTGGAGGCGGAGCTGCGCGCGGAGCTGAAGGAGCGCGCGGACCGGCAGGCCATTGGCGTCTTCGGGGAGAACCTGCGCCACCTGCTGCTCACGCCGCCCGCGGGCGCCCGCGCGGTGCTGGCCCTGGACCCCGGCCTGCGCACGGGCACCAAGCTGGCGATGATGGACGTCACCGGCAAGGTGGTGGAGACGCTGACGCTCTATTCGGAGCGCGGCGCGGACGAGCGCGCCCGCGCGGCGAAGCTGCTGGCCGCGGTGGTGCAGAAGCACAAGCCGGAGCTCGTCGCCGTGGGCAACGGCACGGGCAGCCGCGAGGCGGAAGCCTTCGTGCGTGACACGCTGAAGGCGATGGGCTCGCAAATCCCCGTGGTGTCGGTGAGCGAACAGGGCGCGTCCATCTACTCCGCCTCCGAGGTGGCCCGCGACGAATTCCCCGACCTGGACGTCAGCCTGCGCGGCGCGGTGTCCATTGGCCGGCGCCTCCAGGACCCGCTGGCGGAGCTGGTGAAAATCGACCCCAAGAGCATCGGCGTGGGGCAGTACCAGCACGACGTGGACCAGGGGCTGCTCAAGAAGAAGCTGGGCGAGGTGGTGGACTCGTGCGTCAACGCGGTGGGCGTGGACGTCAACACCGCGTCTCCGCAGTTGTTGGAGCACGTGTCCGGCGTGGGGCCGTCCCTGGCGAAGAAGCTGGTGGCGCACCGCGCGTCGAAGGGCCGCTTCACCACGCGGCGCGAGCTGCTGAAGGTGAGCGGCCTGGGGCCCAAGACGTTCGAACAGGCGGCGGGCTTCCTGCGCGTGCGTGGGACGGAGCCGCTGGACGCCAGCGCCGTCCATCCGGAGCGCTACGGCGTCGTGGAGCGCATGGCCAAGGATTTGGGCGTGGCCGTGAGCGCGCTGGTGGGCAATGCCGAGCTGGTCCGCAAGATTGACCCGAAGCGCTACCTGGGGCCGGACCTGGGCGAGATGACGCTCAAGGACATCCTGGCGGAGCTGGAGAAGCCCAGCCGCGACCCGCGCGGCGACTTCACCGCGCCCCAGCACCGCGAGGACCTGCGCTCGCTGGAGGACGTGAAGGAGGGCATGGTGCTCCAGGGCGTGGTGACGAACGTCACCGCGTTCGGCGCCTTCGTGGACGTGGGCGTGCACCAGGACGGCCTCGTCCACGTGTCGCAAATCTCCACGCGCTTCGTGAAGGACCCCTCCGAAGTGGTGAAGGTGGGCGACCGGCTGACGGTGCGCGTGCTCACCGTGGACCTGGCGCGCAAGCGGCTGGCGCTCTCCGTGCGCGCGGTGCAGGAGGGTGGAGCGCCGCAGCCGTCGGGCCGCCCCCAGGTCGGCGGTGCCACGGGGCCGGGCCGCATGACGGAGCGCGGTGGCGGAAGCGGCGGGCCTCGTCAGGGTGCCCGGCCTGTCTCCGGCCCGGGGCCGAAGCCGGCTTCAGGGCCCGGTGAGAAGAAGGGCCCGGAGCCGTTCAACAACCCGTTCAGCAAGCTCAAGCGCTGACGGGGCGCCGCCTCACTTCGCGTCGATGGGGAAGGGACGGACTTCCCACGCCAGCACCTGGTTGCGCGCCAGCAGCTTCGCGAACCGGTCCGTCCCGTTGCGCGTGTCGAAGCGGTTCGCGATGTCCCGGGCCTGCCCCATCGTCCAGGTGTGCAGGGCCCGGACGTCGTAGCCGCCATCCGCCTGGTGATTGGGGAACGTCTTCGGCAGCCGCAGGCTCACCACGTCTCTGTCTCCAGCGGCCAGCACCCGCTCCAGCAGGAAGGCGGCGGCGGCGTAGAAGGTGAAACGGTCCCGGTAGCTCGGGTGGTCCAGCGCCCAGCCCAGGTGCTTCTCCAACAGCGTCAGCCCGCGCGACAGGTTGTCCGTCAGGGCGAGGAACTCCATGTGCTCGCCCACGGTGGAGAGGAACTCGCGGTTCTTCGTCACCATGGCGTAGCCGCGGCGGTGGATTTCGCGCGCGTGCTCCAGCTCACCCAGCTTGAACAGCGGGTAGAGCACCGTGCCCAGCGTCAGGTGCGGAATCTCCGCGCAGGACTTGCGGCCGTCCAGGATGGGCTTCGCCTTGCGCAGCACCTGCTGCCATTCACCCTTGTCGGCGTGGTGGTCCAGTTCGTCGTCCAGCTCGCACACGCGGCAGTCGGTGAGGTGGTCGCGGCGCGCCTCCAGCCACGCGTTCCACAGCCGCTCCACTTCCTCGGCGGCGTCACCCATCTCCCGAGCGGCCTGGTAGCGCATCTTCAGCACCGCGCGCACCCCGGAGTCCGTGGCCTTGAAGCACTGCTCCACGTCGTCCAGCGCGTCCTGAATCTGCTTGCGGGTGATGTGAGGGAACTCCTTGATGCGCCCCACCACCCACTTCTGCTTCCAGAACATCTCCTCCGGGTCGAAGCGCTTCGGGTCCTTCTTCTGCTGTCCCCGGCACCACGCGAAGGCCACCAGCGCCTTGTCCGGGAAGCCGCCGAAGGTCGCCGCGTCGATGAGGGCATCCCGCATCCGGTAGCCCATGCCCACGTCCTTGTGCGTGTCCGCCAGGCGCACCGCCTCTTCCAGGAGCCGCACCTTGCTCTCGCCTTCAGCCAAGCCGTCCGCCTGGGCGAAGAGCGACTCCACCTGCTCGCGCCAGTCACCACTCATCAGTGCAGCCCCCGGGGACCCGCGCCGCCGCTGCCTTCGCCGCCGCGCCCGCCATCCCCGCCCAGTTGCGCGGAGATGAGGCCCAACAGGCCCTGGTTCAGCAGCACCATCTCCTGTGCGTTCAACGGGTGGTGTCCCAAGAGCAGTGCTTGCACGTAGAGCATCTCCACCGACAGCTTCAGCATGTCCCGGTCCGCCACGGCGGCCAGCCGCCGCACCACCGGGTTGTGGAGGTTGAAGCACAGCTGTGCCGGCTCGCTGCCCGAGGCCGCCATGACGCTGTCCAGCACACCCGCGTACAGGTCATCCGACTCTTCGCGGGCCCGCTCGGCGTCGCGCCGGAACGCGCCCTCCGCATCCGAGCTGTAGAGCGTGGGCACCTCCGCCGGGTAGAACTTCTTCACCACCGCGCCGCAGCGGAACGGTGCCAGCACGTTCTCCGCCATGCGCAGCAGCGGGAAGGTGGCCTCGCGCTCGTCCAGGGTGAGCTCCTCGAAGCTCTGCGGCAGGTCCGCGGAGGAGAAGGGCTCCACCTGCACGTCCGGCACCGCGTGTGGCAGCTTCTCCAGCAGCGACGTGTCGTGCGTGTACGCCGCGTTGATGATGCACAGGCCTTGGGCACCAGCCACCTGGGCAATCTGCCGGAAGCCGTCCAGCGTGGACGTGTAGCGCACCACGGGGTGCGCGCGCCGGTAGTCCGCCAGCGTCATCATCCCCATCGACGTCTCGAAGGGCAGCCAGTGGATGATGAGGCGGTAGAAGTCATCGTCATCCAGCGCCAGCGCCTTCACGCTCAGCCCGTGCAGGGCAATCAGCCGCTGGAGCGCGCGTGGGTCCTCACGCGCCAGCTCCATCAGGTAGCCGCGCAGGGACTGCCCCAGGGACTCGCGCGCCGCGGCGAGCGCGTCGTCCTCGTAGAAGGACTCCCGGCTGGCGGTGGGCCGCAGCGCGTTGGCGTTCACCACGCACTTCACGAAGAAGGCCCAGTCCGGCAGCAGGTTCTCCGCGCTCTCCGACAGCAGCATGTGCTTGAGGTACACGCGGTGCTTCTGCCGTGAGTTGAAGTGCGGCGACGCGGGCAGCACGTAGGCCACCCCGTCCACGTCTCCCGCGGTGGAGCGCAGGGGGATGCAGTCGACGAAGTCCGTGTCGAACAGCTCGCGCCCGTAGGCGAGCAGCGCCTTGCGCCGCTCCGAGGCGCTGTCGTACTCGCGGCGCCAGGGGACGCCGGAGGTGTCCAGCCGTTCGGTGCCCTGGTCCGTGGTGAGGTGGATGGGGAAGGGCAGCAGGCCGCCATAGTGGCTGGCGAGGTTTCGCAGCCGCGTGGCGGTGAACCAGTGCGCCATGTCCGGACGGGCCACCAGGAACACCTGGGTGCCGGGCTGGGCGAGCGGGTGCTCGGAGGGCCGCACGGCGTACGTGCCGTCGTGCCGGCCCCGCCACTCCAACGTGCGCCCATCGCCGCGCGCCGAGCGCGTCACCACCAGCAGCTCGTCACACACCATGAAGCAGGACAGCAGGCCGATGCCGAACTGGCCGATGAAGTCGTTGCGGCGGGCCTCCAGGGCCTCGCGCTTGGAGGACTCACCGATGGTGGCCAGGAAGCGGTGGATTTCGTCCTCGGTCAGCCCCACGCCGTCGTCGCTGAAGAGCAGGGTGGGCGGGCTGCCGTCCTGCTTCTCCATCAGCTCCAGCCGGACGGTGCCCGCGTGGCCGGGCTCCAGGAGCTGGCGGGCGCGGATGGCATCGGTCGCGTTCTGGAGCAGCTCGCGTACGTAGACGCCCGGGGAGCTGTACAGGTGATGAGACAGGAGGTCGATGACCCCGCGGAGGCTGACTTGAAATCGGTGGTCCACGTGCAGCCGACGTTAGCGCACGCCCTCCGTCGTATCGACAGCCGAATCGAGCTTGAGACGTGGCGCGCACTTGGGCATCCATGGCAGGCCCTTGAATGGCCGCCCGGTCAGTGTCAGGTGGCAATCCGGCCGTGGGGAGCGTGTCACCACGGTGGCGGCAGGTCTTCACCTCGTAAGCAGGAGTGGATGGATATGCGGACGAAGCTCATGGCAGTGGTGGCGGGCGCGGCAATGGCCTTCGGCGGAACGGCAGCGGCGCAGGGCACCCCGGCGCCCGCGAAGGTCGCGGCCACCAAGGCCCCGGCGGCGACCCCCCGCGGCAAGACGGAGGTGACGTGGTGGGGGCACGCGGCCTTCGTGATTCGCAGCCCGGGCGGCGCGGTGATTGCCATCGACCCCTGGCTCTCCAACCCCAAGGCCCCGAAGGGCGCCGCGCAGCCGGAGGCGCTGGACGCCATCCTCCTCACCCACGGCCACTTCGACCACGTGGGCGAGGCCAAGGCGCTGGCCGAGAAGACGGGCGCCAAGGTCTATGGCTCCTTCGAGCTCATCAACCTGCTGGGGCTCCCGGAGGCCCAGGCCGTGGGCGCCAACGCGGGCGGCACCTTCCAGGTGAAGGACGTCACATTCCACCTGGTGGAGGCGGTCCACTCCAGCAGCTACGCCGCGGACCCGAAGTCGCCGGCGCAGTACGCGGGCGCGCCCCTGGGCTACGTGCTGGAAATCGACAAGGGCCCCACGCTGTACCACGCGGGTGACACCGGACCCTTCGAGGGCATGTCGCTCATCGCCACCCAGTTCAAGCCCATCGTGGCCCTGCTCCCCATTGGCGGCCACTTCACCATGGGCCCCGCGGAGGCGGCGCAGGCGGTGCGGCTCCTGAAGGTCAAGAGCGTGATTCCCATGCACTACGGCACCTTCCCGCTGCTCCAGGGCACCCCGGACGCGCTGACCGGCGAGCTGAAGAAGCTGCGCAACACGGCCAAGGTGGTGGTCCCGGAGCCCGGCGCGACGACCGCGCTGTAGGCGCCGGGCGCGGATGGTTGGGTCCGGTAGAAGTGGCGGTTCTACGCCCGCTGACTTCCGGGCCTTGACCCTGTCCCGTGGCCGAGTGGAAACCGGGATGCCCCTGGGTTACATCTCATTCTTCGCGCCGCACATGGGCCTTGCCTGGCGCTCCAGGAGTGTTCCGGTGCTGGACTTCACCAAGGCGGGGTGGCTCTTGCCACTCCTGACGGAGACGGTCGCCTTCGAGGCGGGCGCGCCGGCTCCGTCCGCGCCGCCGCTGGGCTCCGGGCGGGCCCGGGCCCGCGCGTACCTGCGGCGGACGCTGCGCGCCAGTGGCCTGCTGTACGGCACGCCCGCGGACGCACCCTCCGCGGCGGACGTGGCGCAGCCCACCGAGCTCCAGGCGCGCGTGCTGGAGGACCAGCTCTTCCACGCCGTGGTGCGGACGCTGGCGCTGATGGCGCTGGAATTGGGCCGGCTCGTGGGGGCCCCAACGGCCGCTCGCACCGAGCATCTCCTGGTCCTGTTCGCGGTGCTCACCGGAGAGCTGGAGCTGGCGGAGACGGTGGACGCGGCGATTGCCTCGGGGCGTCCGGTGTCCCGGCGGCTGACGGCGAAGGTGGAAGCGTCGCTGGTGAAGCGCTCGCCCGTGCTGGCGGGGGACCCGGTGTACGGGCTGGTGCTGCACAACGGCGCGCAGTACGCGGACGCGCAGCTGTTCTGCCGGCAGGCCATTGACTACTTCTCGCGTGGCACGCTGCACCGCGAGCGGGCGCAGCGGCGGCTGGACTTCGCGGCGCGGCAGAAGGCGCTGCTGGTGGACGTGCTGACGGGGCTTGCGTGTGTGGACCGGGTGCCGGGCCTGCCCGCGCGCCGCGCCATCCTGCGGCAGGTGGAGTCCCTTCGGCTGCCAGCGGCGATGACGTCCGAGCTCAAGGCCGCGGTGAAGCAGTCCTTCGCCCGCCGCCGCCCGGTGCGGGACGTGGTGCGCCAGGTGCGCAGCGTGGACGTGCGCCACTTCCTGCTGGAGCAGACGTTGCTGGCGGCGCTGGTGGATGGCCGCAAGACGCGGCGCGAGCGCGTCTTCATCCGCGAGCTGGCGCAGGCGCTCCAGGTCCCGGACGCGGAGCTGCACCGGCTGGAGCTGGAGATGGCGGAGTTCTACGCCCGCCACCGCGCCATCGTGGATGTCTTCACCGTGTCGGACGCCGCGGGCGCCATGGGTGAGGACCTGGTGGCCGGCATCCAGGAGACGCTGGAGAAGAACTTCTACCGGCTGATGCAGGAGGTCCGCGAGACGGGCGACCTGGCGGTGCTGCTGACGAAGGCGGCCCGGCGTCAGGCGCTCACGGGCGACGAGCGCCGGCGCATGCGCGCGCAGCTCGTCGACGTGGCCAAGGCGATTCCCGCGCTGGCCATCTTCGCGGCGCCCGGCGGCATCCTGTTGCTCGCGGCGTTGGGGAAGGTGCTGCCCTTCAGCCTGCTGCCCAGCGCCTTCCAGGAGGCCGCGCTCGTGGAGGAGGACGTCGAGGGCGTGGGCCCGGAGCGAGAGGCCGGCTGACGCGGGCCCCTGGCTGCTCGCCCTCCATCCATCCGGTGGAACGGGCCCGGCCGCGTTCACGCCTGGACACCACCTTCGTGGGGTGGCTCCATGGATGCGTCGATGCGCGCGCGGACCTGTGACATAGGACGGAGTGGTTTGGGATTGCTCGCGCGATGAGTCCGTTCCGTCATCACCTCCAGGCCTTCCTCCGCGTGGAGCCGGGCCGTCCCGCGTATGGCGCGGGAGTGCGCGCCGCGCTCGCGGTGGGGGGCCCCATGGCCGTCGCGGCCCTGCTGCACCTTCCCGCGGCCACGTGGGTCGGTATGGCCGCCCTCTTCGTTGCCCTGGTGGACCGGGGCGGGCCCTACTGGGACCGCGCGCTCGCCATGGGCGCCATGACGCTCCTGGGCTCCGTGGTGGGGCTGGCCGCGGCGCTGCACCTGCCCGCGTGGGCCGCCGTCATCGCCACGCTGTTCTGGGTGACGGCGTGTGGCTTCGCCCGCTCGTATGGGGACACGCCCGGGTTGATGGGCGTGGTGCTCGCCAACTACTTCGTGGTGTCGCTCGCGCTCCCCGCCGACGACGTGGCTGATGCATTGCTGCGCTCCGGCTTGTTCCTGGTGGGCGGCGCGTGGGCCATGTTCCTCGCGCTGATGCTGTGGCCGCTGGTGCCCTACCGGCCCGCGCGCCTGGCCATCGCGCGGTGTTACGACGCGCTGGCGGACCACGCGGAAGAGGTGGGGCGCTGGCCGCTCGAAGGGGGGACGTCCACCGCCGCGGGTGTCCTGCCGGAGGCGCCCTGGCAGGCCCGCATGCGTCAGCTCATCGAACAGGCGCGCGCCGTGCTGGCCTCCACGCGCATGGGCCGGGCGGGGGAGAGCGGCCGGGGCGAACAACTGCTGGTGCTGGTCGAAGGCGCGGATTCGATGATGGTGACGCTCATCGCGCTGACGGAGATGCTGGAGGTGGCGCCCGCCGTGCCCCGCTATCACGCGCTCCGGGCGGAGGTGCAGCGCTCGCTGGCGGAGCTGTCCGCGGACCTGCGCCGCGTCCGGTTTGCCCTGGAGAAGGGGACGGAGGTGAGCGCCCAGCCGGTGTGGAACGCCGAGCGGGTGAAGCGGGCCCTGGCGGCGCTGGACACGGCGGGTGACGTGCCGGAGCCGGTGCGCGCCGGCTATCAATACGTGCACACGCTGCTGGACCGCCTGCGGGACTATTCGCACGCGACGGTGGAGGTGGCGGCGCGGCTGGAGGGCCGCGCGCCCGTGCCGGACGCCCTGGCGCTGCCCGCGCGGCGGGTGGAGGCGGCGCCGCGGCAGGCCCTCCTGGAGCCGCTGCGGGAGAATCTCAACGTCCGCTCCGTCATCTTCCGTCACGCGCTGCGGCTCGGCGTCGCGGCCGCGTTGGCCACCGCGCTCGTCGGGGCGCTGGGACTGAATCACGGCTATTGGGTCATCATCACCGTCACCGTTGTCCTGCAGCCCTACGCGGGCCTCACGTTCCAGCGGAGCCTGCAGCGCATCGCGGGCACGTTGCTGGGCGCGGCGCTGGCCGCGGGACTGGTGGCGGTGGTGAGGGACCCGGCCATCATCCTGCTGGCCATCGGGGTGCTGTTCGCGGTGGCGATGAGCATCCAGCCGCTCAGCCTGTCCGCGTTCCAGGTGCTGCTGACTCCGGCGCTGGTGCTGCTGGCGGAGCTCCAGTCCGGGGACTGGGAGTTGGCCGGGGTGCGCATCGTCAACACGCTGCTGGGCGGACTGATTGCGCTGACGGGGATGCGGCTCTTGTGGCCCAGCCCGGAGCACCTGCGCCTGCCGGAGCAGGTGGCCTTCGCGTTGCGCGCGGACCGCGAATACCTGATGGCGGTGGCCGCCGCGCACTCGGACGCGGAGCCCGCGGTGCGCGAGGCCCGGCGGAAGATAGGCCTGGCGCTGCTGGCGGCGGAGGCGTCCTTCCAGCGACTGCTGAGTGAGTGGACCGGACCCGCCAAGGACCTGGAGCCGGTGATGGCGCTGCTCGTCTACGCGCGGCGCTTCACGTCGGCGGTGACGACGTTGGCCGCCAGCCGCGCGGACCCGGAGTCCCCCCGGGAACTCTCCGAGGTGGTGCGCTTCGCCGGGGGCGTGTTGGACGAACTGGCGGCGGCCATGGAACAGCAACGCCGGCCCGCGCCCATACCCGCCACGGTTCCGGCGGGTGGGGCGGATGCGCTGTCGCGCGCGCACGTGGAGCGGCTCGTGCGACAGCTCACCGTGCTGCACCACGCGGCGGAGCGTGTCCCACCGCTGCGGCTCAAGGAGGGCGTCAGGGCCGGTCGAGCGTCGTCACCAGGCGCCGCAGGTCCTCGTTGACGCTGACGAACCGGGTATTGCCCTGCTCGTCCGCGAGCTGCTTTCGCATCGTGGGCAGGGACGCCTTGCGCAGCTTCTTCGCGGCGTCCTGCGAGCCTTCCACCAGCCAGCCCACCGCGAGGACGAGCGCGAGACGGGCCTCGGTGTCGCGCTCTCCCAGCCGCGAGGCCAGCGCACCCGCGTGCTCGGCCGCGCCCGAACGGCCGACCTCCAGTGCCGCGCGCTCCAGCATCCGCGGCTCCGCCTTCTCCATGCGCTGCACCCAGCAGCCCGCGTTGTCCGCGCACGCCTGCGCCGCCTCCAGCAGCTTGGACTGGCCCGCAATCTGGTCCGCGCGCTGCTTGCCCAGCGCGGCCGCGTCATCGCAGCCTTCGTCCTCCGCCTGCTTGCAGTCCGCCGCCGTCCGCGCCGGCTCGGCCGCGGCGAGCTTCTGCAGCAAGGGCAGCTCGCGCGCGTCGCCCAGCATGGCGATGCCCTTCACCGCCAGCTCGCGCGCGTACCAGTCTCCGGTGCCCGCGGCCTTCTCCAGCGCGGGCAGCGCGTCGCGTCCGCCCAGGCGCACTAGGGCGCTCACGTAGGAATCCCTCACGGTGGCGTCCGTCTCCGACACGAGCCCGGCCAGCGGCTTCACCGCCTCCTGTGCGCGCATGCGCGCCAGCGCGTCCGCGGCCTGCATCCGCACCAGCGCCTGAATCTGCGGGTCCGTGTTGGTGAAGGCTAGTTGCTTCAACAGCGTGGCCACCGCCCGCTTCTCCCGCAGGTCGCCCAGCACCGTCGCCGCCTTCATGGCGTAGCTGGCGGGGTTGACGCCGTTCGACTTCGCCCACTTCAGCAGGTCCGCGTCCTGGCCCTCCAACGCTTGAAGCAGCGCGTCCGCCGCGGGCGCGCCCAGTTGGTACAGCGCGAAGGAGCTCTCCATGTAGAAGGACTTGCCCTTGCGCTCCTTGGTCAGCATCCGCACCAACGCGGGCGCCGCGCGGCCGTCACCGATGTCACCCAGGGCCTCAATGGCCTTCTTGTTGAGGAAAGGCTCCACGGTGTCGTCCGTGGCCAGGGTGATGAGCGGCTCCACCGCTTCCTTCGCCTTCATGTCGCCCAGCACCTGCACCGCCTCGATGCGCGTGTAGTTGTCCTTCGCGCGCAGCAGCGGCACCAGCGCGGGGATGGCGCTGCGGTCACCAATGGCTCCCAGCGTCGCGACAATGGCCTTGTTCGCCAGCTGCGCGGGCATGTCGCCCGCCGCCGGGTCCAGGGCCTTCGTCAGCGGCTCCACCGAAGAGGCATGCTTCAAGTCTCCCAACGCGCGGGCCAGCGCGGCGCGCACCTCCGGCTTGCGCTCGGTGCCGAGCTGCCCGTGGAGCATGGGCAGGAATCGCTCGTCCATCTTCCCGGAAGAACGCATGGCCTCCACCATGCGGATGCGGTCCTCCGCTCTGCGGCTCTGCTGAATGCCTGACTCCCAGTACTCCGGGGTCGCTGGGTCCCCCTTGCACCCAGCCAACATCAGGAACGAGAGCGCAATACACAACGCGGTCAGAGAGCGGGTCATGCGGTCTCCATTGCGTCTGCGAGGTTGTCCTGTCTTCCGTGTAAACCTCGCGCAAGGAAGGAAGCAAACCGCCCCAGGCACCTGGGGTACGCTGGTCAACGACATGTCCGATGGCAATCAAAAGACGGTGCGCCCGAGCCACGTCCGCCGGACGTACATCCTGGACCGCCCTTTCCAGCTCAAATACATCCTGCTGCTGGCGGGGATTGGTGCCGGCAGCATCCTCGTGTTCGGGCTGTTGGCGCACCGCGTCCACGTGTCGTCCACGGCCCTGGGGTTGGACGGCGGGCAGACGCTGCTGTGGCTGACGGCGGTGGGCGCGCTGGGCACGGCGGTGGCGATGGGCCTCTTCGGCCTCGTCTTCACCCACCGGGTGGCGGGCCCCGTCCACGTCATGAGCCTGTATGTCGCGGCGCTGGCGGCCGGCCGCTATCCCCGGATGCGACCGCTGCGGCGCGGGGACGAGCTCAAGCAGTTCTTCGACCGCTTCACCGAGGCGGTGACGCGCATCCGGGAGCGTGAGGCGGATGAGGCCTACGCGCTGGAGACCGTGCTGGAGGCCCTGCGGCCGGTGGCCACCACACCTGAGGCCCTGGAGGCGTTGGGCACCCTGAGCGCCCTGCACACGCGTAAACGTCAGGCGGTGGACACTCCCACCGGGAGCACCTTCAAGTCCGTGGCCTGAGTCGCCCGGCGCAGGAGAAGCGCAACACCATGAGCAGACCCCGCATCGTTTTCATGGGCACCCCCGAGTTCGCGGTGTCCTCACTGGCCGCCTGCTTCGAACTGGGAGACGTGGTGGCCGTCGTCACCCAACCCGACAAGCCGAAGGGCCGCGGCAACACGGTGACGGCGCCGCCGGTGAAGGAGCTGGCCCTGTCGCGCGGCGTGCCCGTGCTCCAGCCCACCAAGCTGCGCACGCCGCCCTTCGCGGAGGAGCTGCGCCAGTACGCGCCCGACGTCTGTGTGGTGACGGCTTATGGCCGCATCCTCCCCAAGGATTTGCTGGAGCTGCCCACCCACGGCTGCGTCAACGTGCACGGCTCGCTGCTGCCGCGCTTTCGGGGCGCCGCGCCCATCCAGTGGGCCATTGCCCACGGCGACACGGAGACGGGTGTGTCGCTGATGGTGATGGATGAAGGATTGGACACCGGTCCGGTGTTGGCGATGAAGCGCATGGCCATTGCCCCGGACGAGACGAGCGCCTCGCTGTACCCGAAGCTGGCCGCGCTGGGCGGCGAGGTGCTGCGCGAGTTCCTGCCGGCCTACCTGAGCGGGGAGCTGAAGCCGGTGCCGCAGCCTTCCGAGGGCATGGTGCTGGCCCCCATCATCGAGAAGGAGCAGGGCCGGTTGGATTTCACGAAGCCCGCAGTGGAACTGGAGCGGCGCCTGCGGGCCTTCACGCCGTGGCCCGGGGCCTTCACCACGCTGGGCGGAAAGCTGCTGAAGGTCCACCGCGCGCAGGCCAGTGGTGGTAGTGGGGCTCCCGGCACGGTGCTGGCGTCCGGCCCGGACGGCATCGAGGTGGCATGCGGCGAAGGCTCGCTGGTGCTGCTGGACCTCCAGCCAGAAGGCAAGCGGGTGATGCGCGCCGCGGACTTCCTGCAGGGGCACAAGCTGGCGCCGGGCAGCCAGCCCTTCGTCGCGGGCTGATGGGAGAACGGGTGATGGCCATATGAGACTGCTGGTACTGCACGGACCCAACCTGAACCTGCTGGGCGTGCGGGATGGCTCGTCCGGAGGGCGGCTGGAGGACCTGGACGCGGCGCTGCACGCGCGGGCGGAGGAGCTGGGGCAGGCGCTGACGGTGGTGCAGTCCAACCACGAAGGCGACCTGCTGGACACGCTCGGCGCGGAGCTGGAGGAGCTGGACGGCATCATCATCAACCCGGCCGGGCTGTTCGGCTCCTATTGCCTCAAGGAGGGGCTGGAGGCCGCCGGGCTGCCCGCCATCGAGGTGCTGCTCAAGCCCCCGGCCCGCGAGTCCGTGGTGGGTGAGGCCTGCGTGCTCCAGATTCATGGCGGGCCCGGCTTCGAGCCCTACCTCCAGGCCCTGGAGACCTTCGGCAGCGGCGTCTTCACCACGGAGAAGCCGGAGTCGAAGAAGCCCCTGGGGAAGAAGAAGGGGAGCGCCTCCAAGGGCGCGAAGGTGACGCCCATCACGGTGCTCAAGCGCGCCGCGCGCAAGGACGGCTCGTCGGAGACGGCGAAGTCCCTGGCCCGCGCGGTGAAGACGGCGGGGCCCACGAAGACGCTGGGCCGCAAGCTGGCGCCCGTGGAGGACCTGCGCGCGGCCCGTCAGGCGAAGACGCTGGGGCGCGGCGGCGGCAAGGGGCTCACCCCCGCGGCGGACCTGCTCACGCGCGCGCTGGTGCGCCAGAAGATTTCAGACCGGCTTTCGGGACGGCTCTCCTCTGCCGAGCTGGCCGCCTGGGCGCGTTCCCAGTATCAGGCGGTGCAGCGTGGCGCTCCGGCGGAGAATGGCCACCGTGAGCTGCTGGAGGAGAGCCTCCAGAGCCTCACCCTCTCCAACCTGCCCGCGACGCGGCTCTCGGATGAGCAGCTCGTGGACCTCTTGACCCGGCTCGACGAAGGATGAACGCCCGCGCACTCGCCATCCAGGTCCTCGCGCGTGTCCGCGCGACGGATGCCTACCTCAACGTCGTATTGGACACGCAGTTGTCCGAGTCGCCGCCGAAGGACCCGCGCGACGCGGCGCTCGTCACCGAGCTGACCTACGGCGCCACCCGGCGGCAGCTCGCGCTGGACTACGCGATTACCCGCTTCGCCGACCGCAAGCTGGACGCGCTGGAGGACAAGGTGCTGGCGGCCCTCCGCATCGGCGCCTACCAGATATTCCACACCCGCGTTCCGGCCCGCGCCGCGGTGGCGGAGACGGTGCAGGCCCTGAAGGAAGTGGGGCTGACGCGCGCGGCGGGCTTCACCAACGCCATCCTCCGCAAGCTGGCGGCCCTGCCCGCGCCGCCGCTGCCGCCCGCGTCGGACGTGGCGCTGCACCTGTCGGTGCGGGAGAGCCATCCCCAGTGGCTGGTGGAGCGTTGGCTGCGCCAGTTCGGCCGCGAGCGCGCCGAAGCGATGCTGGTGGCCGACAACCAGGCGCCCGCGGTGGTGGTGCGCGCCAACACCGCGAAGGTGACACGCGACGCGCTGCTCGCCCAACTCCAGGAGATGGGCGTGGACGCGAAGGCGACCACCGTGTCGCCGGTGGGCATCACGCTGCCGTCCGTGGGCCGCGTGGAGGACGTGTACGGCTACGCGGAGGGTCTGTGGCAGGTGCAGGACGAGGCCGCGCAACTCGTGGGCGTCTACGGGGCGATTCCGGAGACGGCGCGCGTGCTGGACGCGTGCGCCGCGCCGGGCGGCAAGTCCTGCCACCAGGCGCAGTCCCATGACGTGGTGGCGGTGGACCTCCACGCGCACAAGCTGCGGAAGATTGAAGCGGAGGCCCGGCGCCTGGGTCTGCAGTCGCGCCTGAAGGCCCACGCGCACGACGCCGCGGAGCCCTTCCCGGAGGAGTGGGGAGAGTTCCACGCGTTCCTGGTGGATGCGCCGTGTTCGGGGCTGGGCACGCTGCGCCGCCACCCGGAGCTGCGCTACCGCCGCAAGGAGGAGGACATCGCCCGGCTGGCCACGCTCCAGCGGCGCATCCTGGAGAACTGCCAGGATGCGGTGCCGCCCGGGGGGCTGCTCGTGTACGCGGTGTGCACCATGGAGCCGCAGGAGGGGCAGGACCAGGTGGAGATGTTCCTGCGCAGCCACCCGGAGTGGACGGCCGAGCCACCCGTGCTGCCCGGCCTCAAGCTGCCGTTGTCCCAGGCGTACCTGCGCACGCTGCCGGGACCGGAGGGCTTCGACGGGTTCTTCGCCGCGCGCCTCCGGAAGCTCTACTGACGCTCGGCTTCGTCGGCGGGCGGCAGGTTGGAGGCGGCCTTGAACGCCTCCAACACCGCGGCGGACGCGCGGTCCAGGTACTTGCCCTTGCGGATGAGCAGGCCAATGGGGCGTGACACCGGCCCCTCCGCGAAGGGCTTGGCCACCAGGGTGCCGCCCTTCACCTCGCCCTGTGCCGTGGACATGGGGAGGATGGCCACGCCCAGGCCCATCTCCACCGCCCGCTTGATGGTCTCCACGTTGTCCATCTCCATCACCGGGTTGATGTCGATGCTCTTCTCACGGAAGAGCCGGTCCAGCGCCTTGCGCGTGGGCGCCTCGCGGTCGAACGCGATGAAGGGCACGCCCGACAGCGCGGTGAGGCTCACCTTCTGCTTCGTGGCGAAGGGGTGGCCGGGGGCGCAGACGACCGACAGCTTGTTGTCGCGGAAGGGGAGGATGTCCACGCCCGCGCGGGGCTGCGGATAGGCGACGATGCCAATCTCCGCCGCGCCCAGAATCACGTCGTCGTACACTTGGTCGTTGCGCCGGTAGTTCAGGCGCATGTTCACCTTGGGGTGCGACTTGAGCAGCTGCTTCTGCACCGAGTTCAGCTCGTGCAGTCCCACCGAGTAGATGGTGGAGACCGTGGTGGTGCCCGCCACCTCGGCGGCCTGCTCACGAATCTCCTGCTCCACTTCGGCGAAGCGGGCGAGGATTTCCTTGCACCCGCGGAACAGCCGCTCCCCGGCCGGCGTCGGCGTCACCTGGCGCGCGCTGCGCGACAGCAGCTTCTGCTCGTACCGGTTCTCCAGCGCGCGAATCTGCTGGCTCACCGCGGATTGCGTGACGTGGTTGAGCTGCGCGGCGCGGGAGAATGAGCCTGTCTCGACCACGTCGCAGAACATCTTCAAGGATTCGAGCTGCATAAGGTCATCTCCTACCCTCAAATCCAATGATTAGGCCAGAGATAATTAGAATGCCTTTACTTGGCCGCCAAACTACCTAACCCGCCAGGGCGGCCACCGGCCACTCATCGGACGACAGGAGGATTGCGGACGGGGCTCAGGACTGCTCGGGCCCCTCGGGTGGGGCCGGAGGGCGCGGGCGGAACAGGACGAAGAGGGAGGCGGCGAGCGCGGTGAGGGCGCCCCCGGCGAGCAGCTGGGTGCGACCGACCTCCCGCGTGGCGTCTGTCAACAGCTGGCATTCGGGGCCGGTGAGGCCATCGCAGCTCGGGGCGGCGAAGCTGTTGCTCAGGCCCACGGCGAGCAGGCCCAGGCCGCCCAGGAGGAGGCCGCCCAGCAGGCCCGTCGCCGCGGAGCGGCCCAGGGACGGCCGCTGGGGGGAGGAGGGCTCCGGAGAGGAGGGCATGCGGGCAGCTATAGCCGCGAGGGCGTGGCGGGCTCAACGGGGGCGTGGCGGGCGCGTATGCTGCCGGGCATGCGAATCCTCTACGGTGTCGTCGGCGAAGGCATGGGCCATGCGACGCGCTCCCGCGTCCTCCTCGAGGAGCTGACGAAGGAGCACGAGGTCCACATCGTCGTCTCCGGCCGGGCCCAGGACTACCTGGCCAAACGCTTCCAGAACGTGCACGGCATCTGGGGGCTGACGCTCGCGTACGAGGGCAACTCGGTGAAGAAGTGGCAGACGGTGCTGCAGAACCTCACGGGCGCCGTGAAGGGCTGGCCGCAGAACATCCGCCAGTATTTCGAACTGGTGGATGGCTTTCGCCCGGACGTGGTGGTGAGCGACTTCGAGTCGTTCAGCTACATGTTCGCCCGGAATCACCGGCTGCCCGTCATCAGCGTGGACAACATGCAGGTCATCAACCGGTGCAAGCACGAGCCGGCGCTGCTGGCGGGCCACGAGGACAGCTTCGAGACGTCGCGCGCCATCGTGAAGGCGAAGCTGCCGGGGGCCTTCCACTACCTCGTCACGACGTTCTTCTACCCGGAGCTCCGCAAGCGGCGCACCACGTTGGCCCCGTCGATTCTGCGCCCCGAAATCCTGGAGGCGAAGTCCGAGCCCGGTGAGCACCTGCTCGTGTACCAGACGTCGACGACGAACACGGCGCTGCCGGACATCCTCAAGGCCGCGGGCATCCCCTGCCGCGTGTACGGGCTGCGCCGCGACATCACCGAGGACCTGGTGGACGGCAACCTCACGTACCGGCCCTTCAGTGAAAAGGGCTTCATCGATGACCTGCGCACCGCGCGGGGCGTGGTGGCCAGCGGCGGCTTCACGCTGATGAGCGAGGCGGTGTACCTGCGCAAGCCGGTGCTGAGCGTGCCGCTGGAGGGACAGTTCGAGCAGGTCATCAACGCGCTGTACCTGGAGCAGCTGGGGTACGGCATGTACGTGAAGGCGCTGACGGTGGACGCGGTGAAGGAGTTCCTCACGCGCGTGCCCCGCTGCCAGCAGGCGCTCCAGGGCTACGAGCAGGACGGCAACACGCGGATGCTGGCCGCCCTGCGCGAACAACTGGCCCTGGCCTACGAGCACCGGGGCCACTGGGCCATGGAGAGGGCGCAGGACTAGCGCCCGCGTTCGCCGCCGGGGGCCGTCAGTGCAGCGGCACCTCGGTCTCGTTGTTGCGCTCGGCCGCGCGCCGCGTCAGCTCGGTGAGCCAGGACTGCGTCAGCGGCGTCTCGCTCTGGCTGCCGCTGTAGCGGTCCGGGCTGCTGTCCTGGGGCATGAAGCGGTTGGCCCAGGCGGTGAGGGTGGCCGTCAGGTTGGGGGCCAGCGCGCGGCCCACGGCGGCCAGCTTCGCCGGTGCGCCCAGCAGCGCCTCGGCGTCGCCCCGCCGGCACGCGTCCAGAATCTTGCGCGCGGACTGTTCGGCGCTCAGCGTGGTGAGGGGCAGGGAGTCCCCGGTGGCGAACCACGCGTACTCCGCCTCGTGGTTGCCCTTGAAGTACGCGTTGCGTGGGCTGCCCGTGCGCATCAGCCCCGGGCACACCGTGGTGACGATGATGCCGTCCTGGCGCAGCTCCGCGCGAAGGCCGTCCGACAGGCCCACCAGCGCGAACTTGCTGGCCGAATACGGCACCAGGTGGGGGATGCTCACCTTTCCGCCCACGGAGGCGATGTTGACGATGCGCCCCTTTCCGCGCCGCTTCATCTCCGGCAGCACGGCCAGCGTGGTGTACAGCGGCGCCCACAGGTGCGTGTCGATGGCCTCCTGAAAGTCCTCCAGTGTCATGGACTCCAGCGGCCCCACCTGGATGACACCGGCGTTGTTGATGAGCACGTCCACCGCGCCCCAGCGCTCGTGGATGGCGGAGACCATGGCCTCCACCTGCACCGGATTTCGCACGTCGCAGGGGATGGCGTAGACCTCGCCGCCGGTGCGCTCCAGTTCCTCGCGGGCCCGCTCCAGCGTCTGCTCGTCCCGGCCGCAGATGGCCACGCGGGCCTCTTCCTTCAGGAGCTGTCGCGCCAGCACCAGCCCCAGGCCGCGAGAGCCGCCAGTGATGAGGACGGTGCTGTCCTTGAATTGGAATCGGGAGCGGAGGATGCGGCGCAGTCCCAGCGCCGCGCCGATGCCGGCCGCGGCCACGGTGCCGAGCGAGATGTGGGACGAGTCAGAATCCTTGCGGTGAGCTGGCATGGTGAACTCCTGGAGTCAGGGGGCGGGAGAGGGGGCCGCGGCGCTGGCCTGGATGAAGCGCTCCAGCACCTGGCGCACGTGGGGGGACGCGTTCTTTCCGGAGAAGTGGTGGCGCAGCCGGCCAGAGTCCGCGTCGAAGACGAGCCACGCGGGCGTGTCCGCCACGTCGTAGGCCCGCGCCATGGAGCCGTCGTCCACGGCGATGGGGTGGTAGAGCCCGTGCTTTCGCGCGAAGGCCTCCACCGCGTTGGTGTCCCGCAGCTCCTTGTCGGAGTGGGTGACATCCACGCTGATGACCTTCAGCCCCCGCGCACCGTACTCCGCGATGATGCGCTTCACCGCGTCGATGTCCTCGTCTCCGCCCCGCTGCCTGACGGAGAAGAAGTGGAGGAGGACGGGGAGCTCATCCAGCTCCGAGACATGGACGGGCGTGTTGATCCACCCACCGTCCGGGTCCAGCAGGGTGATGGGAATGTCGAGCGTGGGCATAGGGGCTCCAACAAGGCCTGGGTTCGGAAAGGACGCGACTCAAGCTAGGCACGCGTGGCCGCTTCCGGGCGTCGCTGGACGGCAGGCCGCGAAGCAGGCAGACACTCAGGGCATGCGCATCCCCGACTTCAAGCTGGAGCGGTACTTCGCGCGCTGGGAGTTCGCGGCGCCGTACCTGCTGTGTTCCTCGGACATCGAGGGCTGGCGGATGGCGGACCTGCTGGCGCTCGCCGGCCCGGACGAGCGGGCCCGCTGGGAGGGGCTGACGCTGGGCTACACCGAATCCACCGGACTGCCCGCGCTGCGCGAGGAGATTGCCGCCCTGTACCCCGGGCTCTCTCCGGAGCAGGTGCTCACCTTCGCCGGCGCGGAGGAGGCGCTCTTCGTCCTGCTCAACGTGCTGCTGGGCCCCGGGGACCACGCCGTCGTCACCTGGCCGGGCTACCAGTCCTTGCACGAGGTGGCGCGCGCCACGGGCGCGGACGTGACGCTGCTGCGCCTGCGCGAGGAGGACGGATGGGCATTGGATTTGGATGCGCTGCGCCGCGCGCTGACGCCCCAGACGCGGCTGCTGGTGGTGAACTTCCCCCACAACCCCACGGGCGCGTTGTTGGACCGGGCCACCTTCGACGCGCTGTGCGAGCTGTCGCGCGAGCGTGGCATCCACCTGCTGTCCGATGAGGTGTACCGGCTGCTGGAGTACGACACGCGCGACACGTTGCCGCCCGCGGCCAGCCACACGCCGCACGGCATCAGCCTGGGGGTGATGTCCAAGGCCTTCGGACTGGCGGGGCTGCGCGTGGGGTGGCTGGCCTGCCGTGACGTGGAGCTCTTGCGGCGCTGCGCGGCCTACAAGGACTACACGACCATCTGCAACAGCGCGCCCAGCGAGGTGCTGTCACTCATCGCGCTGCGCGCGAAGGCGCGGGTGCTGGCGCGCAGCCGGGAGTTGCTCGCGGCGAACCTCTCCCTGTTGGATGGCTTCTTCGCGCGGCACCCGGACACCTTCCAGTGGGTGCGCCCGCGCGCGGGCAGCGTGGCTTTTCCCAGGCTGCTGCGTGAGACGCCCGTGGCCCGCTTCACCGAGGAGTTGCGCGAGCGCGAAGGCGTCCTGCTGCTGCCCGGAGACGTCTACGACTTCCCCGGCAACCACTTCCGCCTGGGGCTGGGCCGCACGAATCTGCCCGACGCGCTGGAACGACTGGAGCGCTACGTGGTCGACACATCGCGTTGACGCGGCCGTCTCGAATGTCATCTCCCTCGCGGGAATCCACGGGTGATGCGTTGCGTCAGTCCTCGCGCGCACTTCAAGGTTTCCGTGACCTCGACCTTTTACACACCGCGCCTCTACAGTACGCCCCGCCGCCTGGTCCCCCGCCGGGCAGGTACCCCCTATGCAGCGCTGGAGGCGCTCAACATGAAGAAGTTCTTCGGTACGGTCATTGTCGCCGCAACGATGCTGGCGGGCACGGAAGCTGCCGCAGCCAACTACACGCTGTGGATTCATGGCCGCAACGGCGGCACGACACAGCCCGGCAACTACAATGACTTCAGTTACTGGGGCTCGGCGAGCGTCGAGGCGGGCGTGAACAAGAAGGCCGTCAACTGGGACGGCCGTCAGCGCATCGGCTCGCAGAACTACCGCATCCGCGACGCGCTGGACTGCTTCTGCACGGGGGACAACTGGTGCTACGTCGCCGCGCACAGCGCGGGGAACCTCCAGATTGGCTACGCGCTGTCGATGTATGGCGGCTCGCAGCGCGAGGTGAAGAACGCGTCCCCCAACACCAGCGGCGTGTGTGGCAACGTGAGCAGCGGCGCGAAGCAGACGGGCTGGAACATCCGCTGGGTGAACGTGGCGTCGGGCGCGGGCGGCGGCAGCGAGCTGGCTGACATTGGCGAGTGGGCGGTGAGTGAGCCGCTGGTGAGCGACCTGGTCACCACCACCGCGCGCGCCATGTACAACCACAACACCACGCGCAACGTGTGGTTCTACATGTTCGCGGGTGCCAAGGGCACGCTGTACTCCGGCGTGCTCCCCGGCCAGGACGATGAGGCGGTGTCGTACCACTCGACGGGGGGCGTGTCGGGCAGCGCGGGCAGCTCGCAGTGCAACCCCGGTGACTGGTTCTGTGGCGGCACCCTGAACCTGGGCACGGCCGCGACCAGCGACGGGCGCGCGAAGTGGAGCTACCACACGGTGGAGCTGCGCGACGACCGGGAGGCGTACAACCACTACGCCGGAGGCAACTGGGGTGGCATCATCGCGCCGGTTCGCCAGGACGTGGTCACCTACGCGTACTGAGCCCCCTCCACCGCAAGAAGCGACATGACTCCGACTGGCACCGTTTCCGCCCCCGCGTCCTGGATGCGCCGCGCCCTGTGGGCCATTCCCCTCATCCCGCTGGTGCTGGGGGGCGTGGGGTGGTGGTGGATGGAAGCAGGTGCCGGCCCGGAGTCCTCCGGCGAGGACGGTGCATGGGAAGCGTCCTCGCCGTCTGGAGTGCCGAACCCCGCGCCGCGGAAGTCGGGAGGCGGCATGGGCGGGCCGACGGGGAGCGTGCCAGGAGTGGCCGTGAAGGCCCCGGCCCGCAGCCCGGAGGAAGCGGAGCGGGACGCGCGGCGCCAGTTGTGGGAGCAGCGACTGGCCCGCGCGAAGCAGGCGCTGGAGTCGTACATGAAGGCGACGCGCTATCCGCCGGAGTCGCGTCCCGCCAGTGAGCACCCGGACCAGATGGAGATGGCGGAGCCGGAGCGCACGCGTCCGCTGAACAAGGACGGCTCCGACATCCAGCTCCGGCTGAAGCAGGACCGCGTCTTCGTCGTCGGCGACGAGGTGGTGCACTTCTTCGTCGGCTGCGAGGACGCGCGCCGCATGCCCAGGCCCTGCCAGGTGGTGTCCGCCTCCGCGCACGAGGCCGAGCACATGCCCGGCGCGGGTGCCATGCCGGCGGTCCCCCTCCACTTCTCCGACGACGGCGCCGCGGGCGATGCGCTCTCCGGAGACGGCACCTTCACCGGGCGCTTCCAGCCGTCGAAGCAGGGGTTCCCCCTCTATTCAGGCACGCTGCGCGTGGACGTGCAGGTGCGCTCGGGGAGCGCGGAGGGCACCGCGTTCTTCGACATCATGTACACGCCGTCGCCTCCGGCAGTCTTCACGGGCCGGGTGCGGGAGGTGCTGGAGCAAGACTCGCTTCAGCTCTACCTTGGGATTCAGGTCCAGAAGGCCGGACGGTACGTGGTGGCGGGCCGCGTGGATGACGAGAGCGGCATGCCCTTCGCGCACGTGTCCTTCAACGAGGAGCTGAAGCGCGGCGAGCAGGAGGTGAAGCTCACCATCGCCGGCAACCTGGTGCTGGACGAAGTGCCCACCTTCCCCCTGAAGCTGCGCGACGTGGAGGGCTTCCTCCTCAAGGAGCGGGGAGACCCGGATCGCGAGCTGATGACGAGCTTGCGCGGGTACGTGCACACCACGAATGACTATCCCTTTACGTCCTTCTCCGCCGCGGAGTGGCAGAGTCCGGAGCGGCAGCGCTATCTGGACGAGCTGAACCGGGAGGTCATCGAGGCGCAGACGTACCTCGACGGCATCGACCAGGAAGAAGCGCCGCCCAGGCCGTGAGGGGCTCAGGCCCGCGGATTCTCGGGCGCAGGTGCCTCGGTGGTGCTGGGGTTCGCCTCGGGCCGCCGCTCCGGCTCCAACGCCTCCGCGACCACTTCCACGCCCTGTGAGGCGAAGGTAGCGGCCACCGGCGCGCTGGCCGCCGCGGGGTTGGCGGAGATGGTGCCCAGGACGCCTGCCACGGCGGCATCGTCCAGGGACGGCTCCTCCGGCAGCAGCATGTTCAAGTCATTCGGGTCCGCGAGGAACTCGTCCGGCCCCGCGGGGCTGACCGCCGGGTCCAGCGCCTGCCTCACGGCGAACTGCTGCCCGTAGGTGGCCGCGTAGGCACTGCCCAGCGCGTAGCCCGCGGGCGCATCATCCACGCGCGCGTCACCGGCCGCGGCCGTCACCAGGTCGGCGGGAACGGCATCGATGCCCGCGGCCTCGGTCGCGAAGTTCACCGGCGCGCCAGAGCGTGCGGCGGCGAGGCTCGGCTGCTGGGTCTCCGCGGCGTCGGAGATGGCCGCTGAAGCCTCATCGGCTCCCGCGATGAAGAGCGCGTCTTCCGCGGCGTGCAGTCGCGGGGCTTCCTCGAAGATGTCCTCGAGTCCCAGCTCCAGCGGCGGCTCCAGGTCAGCCGCGGCGCCGGGGCCATTCAGCATGAACAGCACGTCCTCCGCTTCCATGGGCGTGGGCGCGGTGGAGGTGTCCCGGTTCTGCAGCTCCCACGCGGCGGCCTCCGGCGAGAGCAGGTCGCTGCCCATGTCCTGGGCGCTGGCCCCTCGGAAGGAGGGCCGTTGCGCCGCGCCACTCACCGGCTCCCGGGGCGCGCCGAGCGCGGCGGGAAGCTGCGAGCCCAGCAGTTGCGAATACCGCGGCGGGGCCGCTTCGAAGGAGCTCTCGCCGGCGAACACGCGCAGGTGCTCGGGCGCATCCGCATTCGCGGCGTCCACGCCCGCCAGCATCGGCGCATGCGCGGCGAGCGACGTGTCCAGGTCATCCACCTCCGGCTGGAACTCGCTCTCGTCGGCATAGCCACGCCGCACCGCGGGGATCGGCTGCAGCGGCTCGCGGGGCGCGAGCGGTGACACCGACTCCAGGCTCGTGTCGAGCCGGGCGCGGGAGATGGCGCTGGAGATGCTCGCGGTGATGCGGCGGATGGACGACATCAAGGGCTCCCTGCGGCGCACACTCCGGGCCGCATCGGAATTGTCGCCTCGTCACCGGAGAAGTTGCCAGGGAACAGGCCCGGGCAGGCTGGGTTCCTCATTTCGTTGTCATGGCATTCGCGCACCCTGACGGGAGCGTCCTGGCGGACAAGCGCCCCATCGGGGAACGGGGCCCAGGTGCCAGGCGGAGGTGTGGGGTCGTGACCCCACGCTGTGGGGGCTGTTGACGGGTGGAGGGCACTTGCAGCGTCTGCCAGTGGACGGGGGAGGGGTGGTTGTCACGGCGCCGTGGCGGTCCCTTCCCAGGAATCCCCAGAACCGGAGTATCCGTTCCTTGCGTCCGTCGGGGGGAAGGACGCTGGCCTCTCGCTTGCTGGTGGGAGGCCCGAGGAGGCAGTCATGAGAATGGACAGCGCGGGACAGACCCACATCGGTCGGCGGACGCACAATGAGGATGCGTTCTGCGTCGCACCGGAGCTGGGGCTGTTCGTCGTGGCGGATGGGCTGGGCGGACAAGAGGGGGGAGAAGTCGCCAGCCGGTGTGTCGTGGACACCTTCGTGGGCTTTGGCCTGCGCCTGGGACAGGACCGGGATTCGACGTGGCCCACGGTGCCGGACCCTCGCCGCAGCCGTGAAGAGAACCTGTTGGCGGCGTGCTCGGCGCTGGCGCAGCGCAACCTCCAGGCGCAGCGCGTGGGCCGGTTGCGGGAGATGGCGTCCACCGTGGTGGCGTTGGCGGTGAGCGAGCACGGCGCGGCGGTGGCGCACGTGGGCGACAGCCGCCTGTACCGGCTGCGTGGCGGAAAGCTGGAGTCGCTCACGCGCGACCACTCGCTCATCGAGGAGCTGCGGGACGCGGGCATGGAGCCGCCGGGAGGCTCGGGCAACTTGCGTCACCTCATCACCCGCGCGCTGGGCACGGAGAACGCGGAGCCCACCGTGCAGCGGCTTCAGACGGAGCCGGGTGATGTGTTCCTGCTGTGCTCGGACGGGCTCTATGAGCCGCTGGGCGTGGAGGGCCTGATGAAGCGCCTGACGATGTCCTCCGCGCGCGAGGTCTGTGACGCGCTGGTCGCGGACGCCTACGAGGCGGGCGGCAAGGACAACATCACCGCGGTGGTGCTGCGCGTCGCGGAGGCGTGAGGCGCGTCAGAAGCCCACGCCGAAGGAGAGGCTGGCGGACGGCAGCCACGTGTTCCCGGGCTGGATGAGCTCGGGAGCGTGGGGCATCCACGCCAGGCTGAAGTTGAAGTCGCCCACCAGCTCGAAGCCCGCGGCCAGCGGGCGGAGGAAGCGCAGCCCGAGGCCCCCCTCGGGCCCTGCCGTGGCCACGCGGCGTCGGTCGGTCCCCTTGAACTGGAACCCTGGGTCGTCGCTGCCCACCTGGGCCTCCGCGAAGCCCCCGGCGAGGAAGGGCTGGAAGGTGCCCCAGCGCTCCACGTCGAAGCTGGCCAGCCGCAGCTTGGCGCGGAAGTGCGCCACCTCCGGCTCGGGGTCGCCGTGCAGGAAACCGCTCCCCGTGCCACAGCTCTCCACGGACAGGAACGCCACGGGGGACAACTCCAGACACAGGTCGGGCCGGCCATTGCCGTTCGCCGTGGAGCCACCCACGCGCAGGTTGCCGAAGTTGCGCGTCGTGTGAGGTGGCTCGGCCTTCGCGCGCGCCTCTCCGGCGGCCTCCTCCGCGCGAAGTCCGCTGGGCGCGAGGGTAAGCAGGGCCAGTGCCGCTGGAATGGAGGTCGAGCGCATGACACGCACGCAATCGCGCCGCTTCCACACCGGTCAATGCAACGCCAGGGTGAGTGTCCATGGCCCCGCGCGCGTCGACGCCGAGGACGTAGGTGCATGGCATCGGTGTAGGTCTCGATTTGTGTCATGCGAGACAGGCTGCCGGGTCATTCCTGCCACCTGTTGTTCCTCGCTCAACAGCAGGGCGCGGTCGCGGTAGGCTCGCCATCCCCCACTGGGCGCCCCCCGCCCATCCCCTGGCCTTGTCGCGAATGACGCACAGCCTTGCCGCGCGCCTGACCGCAGCGCTCTCCCTTGTCATCCTCTGTCTCTCCACGCTGAGCGTCGCGCTCACGGGCGTGTCGCTTCGGACGTGGTCGCACGAAGCCGTCACGTCCCGTCTGGCGCAAGACGAAGCCGCGTGGAGCCGCGTCCTGTCCCAGGAGGTGCGCTCGCTGACGGCCCTGGCCCGCGTCGCCGCGGCCAGCACGCCCTTGCAGACCGTGCTGTCGAGCGGCTCCGAGGGAGGAGAGCATCTCGAGCCCTCGCTGCGTGCGCAGCAGTCGCTCCTGGGCGTGGACCTGCTGCTCGCGGTGGACACCGCGGCGGGTGTGCGCGTGGGCACGCCACCCGGTGCACTGTCGGGGATGGAGGCCCTGGTGAAGGAGGGCGGCGCGCGCATCATCCTGGTGGATGCGGTGCCCCATCAGGCCGTGGCGCAGCCCGTGATGACGGCCGAGGGCCGCACCGTGGGGTACGTGGTGCTGGGGCGGGTCCTGGGCGAGGTGGAGCTCCAGGCGCTGCGTGACGAGCGCGGTGTGGAGGGCGTGTTGAACGTGGGCGGGAAGCCGGTGGCGCACGCGCTGAGCGCGGTGCCTGATGATGCGTTGCTCGCGGCGCTGGAGGGGAAGGGCCGGCCGGACGAGGTGTCGGTGAATGGCGTGTCGTTGCGGCTGCGCCGGGTGGAGATGGGGTCGGGCGTGGAGCTGCTGCTCACGCGTGACGGTGGGAAGGAAGCGGAGCAGTTCCGTGCGTCGATGCTGCTCGTGGTGCTGCTGGGCCTCATCGTCACCGCGGCGGCGGGCACGGCCATCTTCCTGCTGGTGCGGCGGATGATGGAGCCTCTGCGCGAGCTGACCGTGGCCACCACGCGGATGGTGTCGGAGGGGGATTTCCGAGGGACGCTGGCGGTGCGCTCGAAGGATGAGATTGGTCAGCTCGCCAGCTCGTTCTCCGAGTTGATGTCGCAGCTGCGCGAGCTGTTGATGGCGCTGCGCCATTCGGCCGAGCAGCTCGAAACGGCGTCCACGCACCTCACCGAGTCCGCGTCCGTCCAGAACGAGGCGGTGTCGCAGCAGGCGGTGGCGCTGCATGAGACGCAGATTGCGGCGCAGCAGCTCCAGGAAGCCTCGCGCGCGGCGGCGCGGCGCGTGGAGGTCATTCTGCGGGAGGCGGACAAGGCCAGTGGCTTTGGCGAGGCGGGCGAGGCCGCGGTGTCCGGCAGCGTGGGTGGGCTCACGCACATCCGGTCGCATGTGGAGCAGATTGGCCGCACCGTCGCGGAGCTGCACCAGCGCACGCGGCAGGTGGGTGACATCACCCGCACGGTGAAGGACCTGGCGGACCAGTCGAACGTGCTGGCGCTCAATGCTTCCATCGAGGCGGCGCGCAGTGGTGATTCGGGCCGTTCCTTCGCGGTGGTGGCACGGCAGATGAGGTCGCTGGCGGACCAGTCCGCGGGGGCGACCACGCGCGTGCAGTCCATCCTGAGCGACATCGGCCGGGCCATCTCGCAGACGGTGAGCACCAGTGAGGGCGGGGCGCGCGAGGTGGAAGGTGGCCTGGAGCAGGTGCGCGCGGCGGGCGAGAGCCTTCGCTCGCTGGCGGGCATCATCCAGAGCAACGGCAAGACGGTGCGCAGCATCGCCGAGGCCGTGAGTCAGCAGGACGCGGGCATCGCGGAGCTGTTTGCCGCGCTCAGCTCGATGGCCGACCTGGCGGACCAGATTGTCGACCGGATGGCCGCGAGCGAGCAGTCCGCCATCCAGCTCTCCGCGGCGTCCGCCGAGCTGAGCGCTATCGTCGGCCGGTACCAGCTCTAGCCCGCTTATCGGCCTGGGGCTCGCGCCTGAGCCGCCGCGCCAGTGGGCTTCGTCTGGCCCGAGCGGGCATTGCCGCCGCCCGCGCTCACCCAGCCGCTGGAGGCAGGCTCATCGGGCGCCGTCATGTCGAAGGCGCGGATGCTCAGCCGCTGCGTCCAGTCATTGCTGGCATTCCAGTTCGTCCACGCCCCCAGCACCACGCGTCCCCGGTGTAGCGCGGGCGGGGTGATGTACGGCGCCTTTCCCAGCAGCGCGCAGGCGGACAGCTCGTTCCCGTCCTGGTCCAGCTCCCGCAGGAACGAACCGAGCGCGGCATCCTCACCGGTGCAGGCGTGCTCGCCGCACGTCTCGGCCACGGGCCGGTCCACCAGCAGCAGCGAGCCACGCTGGGTGAGGAGCGGTGACATCGGCCAGGTGCCCACGGCCCGGTGCCAGCGCACCGCGCCGCTCGATGGGTCCAGCCCATAGAGGAACGTGCCACCCGGATGCGTGGTGGTGGGGCAGCCCTCGGTGGTGCACCGCATGTCGGGCAGGACCAGGAGCCGGTCCGCCTGCATCGCCGTGCGGCCGAAGGTCGAGCTGGAGCGGCCCAGCGAGTAATAGAAGGACTCAGCGGAAGCAGTCGCCAGCGTGGCAGTCGGCGCTCCCGTGGCCGCGTCCACCAGCTCCGCGCGGCCCAGCATCAATGTCCCTCCGTCCACGGCCGTGGGCTCGAGCACGCCCGTGCGCTGCGTCCGCCACCGGAGCTGCCCATCCGCCGCGTACGAGAAGAGCTCCGTCCGTTGCTCCAGGACATCGGAGGCGCCGCCGTAGACGTTGCCCTCCGTATCCACCACCAGCGGCGCATGGACGGGCGGCACGGGCTCCTTCCACGCCACCGCGCCGGTCTCCGCGTGCACCGCGACGAGCAGGTCCTCGGCGCCCGCGCCTCCAAACGTGTCGTGTACCAGCGCAATCAGATAGGGCGGGCTGAGCACGAGCGATTCGATGCGAAGCCCATGGTGCGCCTGCGGGTCTTCGTCCTTCACGGCCCCCAGCGACACGCTCCAGCGCTCCTGTCCGGTGGCGCTGTCCCGAGCGGAGAGCAGGGCCAGCCGGCCCGTGACGAAGAGCTGTCCCCCCGCCACCGTGTGAACGCCCCAGGCTCCCGGGGGCGGAAGGTCACGCCGGTAGCGCTCGGTCCCTTCAGAGGTGAAGGAGACGAGCTGACACGCCAGCTGGCTCGGGTCCTTGTCCACCCAATAGCTGCTCTCGCACTCCGTCCAGTAGGTGTGCCCGTCCCCGTCCATGGTCCCCCGGAAGTCCACTGTGCGGTTCCACGCCGCGTCGTAGCTCCACGCGAGTCGCGCCGTGCCATCCGGTCCGGAGCACGCCGCCGATGTCGCCGGGGGCGGCACCTGCGGCTCCGGTGTGGGCTCCTGCGGAGCGGGCGTCTCGGCTCCGGGGGTGGGCGTTCGCGTCACATCCGCGGGTGTCTCGAGAGTGGGCGCCGCTCCGTCCTCCACGGACGACGAACAGCCCACCCACAGACACGCGCCCAGCACCATGCTTCGCAGTCCACTCACGCCCACCTCCCGATTGCTGGCCACCGCGCGGCTTGTCGCCGGGGTGGTCGCGCACAGTGGGGATGGGATTCCCGCTGCGCAACGCACCCGGCCACGGGTGGCGGCCGGGCAGGCAGTCAGGCGGAATCGGAGTGAAGTCTCAGCCCAGCTCGCCACCGTCGATGGCGTACGCCGTGCCGGTGATGCCGCCCGCCGCGTCCGACGCGAGGAACAGGCACAGCGCGGCGACCTCCTCCGGCGTGATGATGCGGCCCATGGCGTTCATGGACGCCAGGGCCTCGCGCGCCTGCTCCTCGCTGCGGCCCGTGGAGGCGCTGATGGCCGAGGTCGCACCGGCGAACATGTCCGTCTCCACCCAGCCCGGATTCACGATGTTCACCGTGACCTGCTTCTTCGCGTACTCCACCGCGAGCGCGCGCGTCAGGCCCAGCAGCGCATGCTTCGACGCGCAATACGCGGACGTGTACTTCACGCCCCGCACCGCGGCCATGGAGCCGATGTTGATGACGCGTCCGCCGCCCGCCTGGGCCATGGCCGGCATCAGCTCGCGGCAGAGGAGGAAAGGCGCCGTCACGTTGACGGCCATGACGCGGGCCAGGTCCTCGGTGCGCGTCTTCGTCAGGGGCGCGGAGACGGTGATGCCCGCGTTGTTCACGAGCACACGCGGAGGACCCTCGGCGAGGATTCGCTGGCTCGCGGCAACCAGCGCCGCTTCGTCGGCCACGTCCACCGCGAGCGGCCGGATGCGCTCGCCGCCTTCCTGCCGGAGCGACTCCAGCGTTTCCGTCGAACGCGCCAGGGCCCACACGTCATGGCCCGCCTTCGCGAAAGCCAGCGCCACCGCGCGGCCAATGCCCCGGCTCGCGCCCGTTACCACCACCGTCTTGGAGGTCGTCGTCATGAGACCAGCCTAGCGCCGGGCCCTCATGCTGGCAGCAGGACGTGCCGAGGCCGCGTGGCGCTGCCGTCACGGGCGGCATCGCCACCCTCCCCACATCCACGAGGGGCGGGGAGGGTGGGAAAACGCAGGTGTCCGGCTCAGCCGTTCTGGGCTTCTTCGCTGCTGGCCTTCGGCTCGGTCGGGGCCGCCTCGCCCTCGGGCGCAGTCTCAGCCGAAGCCTCGGCCGCGGCCTCAGCCTCGGACCCGCCTTCGGGCTCGTCGGGCAGCTCGGGCGCGGTGCCCGCCGCCTCGGCGGCCTGCTGGGCCTTGAGCTCCTCGTCGTTCATGAAGCCGACGGGGTTCTCCTTGCGGTTGAGGAAGCGCACCGACTTCTTCGACAGCGCGAACATCTGCTCCGCCGCCGACGAAGGCACCAGCGAGTGCTCGATCTGCGCGGGCTCGGGACGCTCCACCACGCCCAGCTCGCCCTCCTCGAGCTGCTTCGCCTGCGCGGGGCTCAGCTCCAGCCGGCGCAGCTTGCCCTTGCGGGTCATGAAGTAGAACGCCGTCTCGCCCGCCTCGACGGGGACCTGGGAGCCCAGCACCAGCTCGCGCAGGGCGCGGTCCAGCTCCACCTGCCGCTTGGACTCGGCGCGCTGGTAGGCCTTGGAGCCCGGCATGGGGGGAAGCTTGGGGATGGCCCGCTCCGCCGCCGCCGCGGCCGGCCGCCCGTGCTGGGGACCTCCGCCGTGCCGGGGAGCACCCCCGAAGCCGCCGCCAGGGCGTCCACCGCCAGGACGTCCGCCACTCGGACGGCCTCCACCCTCGCCTCGGGGCGGGCCGCCTGGTGTCCGGTTGTCATCACGGCGGGGGGGAGGACGGTTGCCGCCTGAACGGCCGCCCTCCTGGGGTCCGGGCCGCCGGGCTTCCGCCTGGCTGGGCTTCGTCTCCACCTTCTTGGCCTGGTCCTCGGTGACGAGGCCCGCCTTCAATAGCTTGTCGCGCAGGTTCTGCATGAGTTGGGCGTTCTATCCCTTGCACGGCCGCACGCAAGCCACTGCTTGCTGCTCGTGTATGCCCCACGTAACTTGCCGGCCTTGTCGTACCCTCCCGGAGGAGTCGTGAGTCGTCTGAAAAAGTCCGCCTTCACCCTTGCCGTGGCGCTGGCCGCCGCCGGCTGCTCGGACCCGGTCGACAAGGCGGCCAAGGCACGCATCTTCTCGCCGGAGGACCCGCCCAAGGTGGTGGCGTCCGCGAAGGAAAAACTGCCCCCCGAGGACGTCGCGGACAACCCCCAGGTGGCGCGCCGCATCCTGGGCATGGACGCCGCCGAGGTGACCGAGCGTCTGGGCCCCCACCGCTACCAGGCGACGCTGGGGTACGAGTGGACCTCCGAGGCCTCCATCCCCGTGAAGCTCACCGAGACGCGCACCTTCCGCGCCGGCCCGGGCGGGGTCAGCGGGGATTTCCACGGCGTGCTGGAGAACTCCCGGGACCAGGGCCTGGAGGTGATGCGGGTGGGTGGGCAGGTGTTCGCCCGCAATCGGTACGGCCCTTTCCGCCAGCGCCTGCGCGACCGAGGCATGGCCGAGCGCACCCGCGCGGAGCTGACCGGCGCCATCCGCGACTTCGACAGCCTCTTCCAGGGGCGCATCAAGCTGACGCCCGAGGGCACCGTCACCCATGAGGGCCGCACGGCCTGGCGCTACGTGGTGACGCTGGCCCCCGCCGCCCAGGCGGACGCGTCCCGGCCCCTGCCGCCCATGCCCCAGGCCAAGAAGGGGGGCGCGGACGAGACGACGGTCCGCCGGGCCAACTTCTTCGCCCACCGCCTGCCGCGCTCGCTGGACGGCGAGGTGCTGGTGGATTCCGCCACCTCCGTGGTCCTCAAGGCCCGGCTGGACGGGCGCATGGGCGTGCCCGGCGACAAGACGCCCGAGGCGGCCGAGCTGCGCCTGACGCTGGAGGCCGCCCTCACTGAGGTAGGCAAGGACCCACGGCTCCAGCCGCCCGAGGATTTCCTCCCGGACGCGGACAAGCCCCAGGGCATCGCCGACGCGCTCGACGCCTTCGGTATCCAGCGCAAGAAGCCCTCGGACTCGGATTCGGCCAGCCCGGAGGCGGCCCCGGAGCCCGAGGACGAAGAGGGCACCTGACACGTGGTTCCGGCGCCCTTTCCGGGCGCCGTTGCCTGGTGAACGGCTGGCCGGGACTCCGGGGTATCCCGGACGGCGGTGGTGGGAGCGGCGCTACATCTCGGCAGCGAGATGTTGGAAGAAAATTTGCGCTGACTCTTGCGTCCTCTAGAATCCTCGACGGTTGCGGCCCGGACGCGTCCGACATGCTCGGATGTTCAGCGGGGCTTCACAGCAAGGGAGCGGCGATGGAGCGCAAGGTCGGAAGTAGCACGGTGACGGCCAAGGAGGTCAAAGCGGCGCTGGAGAAGGCGCGCACGCTTTCGGCCGAAGAGGAGAAGGTTCTGCGTATGCGCCACGGTGCTGGCGCTTCCAGCACCCGTGCACCGCTGCCCCGTGCCGCTGGTGACAACCAGGAGCTGGGCGACGAGCTGCTCCTCATCGAGATGCAGCTGATGAAGGCGATGCGCGCTCGTGCGGGTGGCAAGCCCGCGGCCACCGCCAGCAGCAAGCCCGTCGCCGCCACGCGCGCGCGGGATGCCGCCGCCAATCCCACCAAGGACAAGATTGTCCGGGCGCTCCGCAAGAAGAAGTAGTCGTCTCGCGGGTGTCCCCTACCGGTTGAGGATGGCCACGAGGCGCTCCCCGGCCTCGGGCAACGCCAATGGCGTGCCTGACGTCTCCGTGGCCAGTCCTTCCGCATCGTCAGTGCCCCCACGCGCGTACAGCCCCTTCAACCAGGCGGCGGCCGCGGGGTTCCTCCAATAGTCCTCGTTGAACTGCTCCGTGATGCGCGCGGTGAGCTGGGTCTCCAGGGCCCAGGACCGAAGGTAGTGCGCCACGTACAGCTGCGGGTCCACGTCGTGGAGGAAGAAGCCAGGGTGTGGCTCGACGAAGAGCGCACGGCGCTGCCCGTCGGCGTATTCGTCCGCGCGTTCCGTGGAGGCGCCCCGCTGCGTGAGGGACAGCTCGTAGGTCAGCTTGGCCGCGTGACGCCGCAGCAGCGTGAGGGCCTGGAAGGCGGCCAGTCGCACCGTGTCCCGCGCGGCCACGGTGGGCAGCCCGAGGTAGCGCTTGAGCCACTCGGGGGACAGGAGCAGCCGTTCGAAGACGGCGGCGTGGGCCTCCGTCACGGATGCGTCGCCCAGCCGGCGCAGCTCCATGGGCAGCGTGTCGGAGACGTGGGCGCGGTGCTGCGCGTGGCCCATCTCATGGAGCAGGCTGGCCAGCCCGTCGATGCCGCCGCGAGGCTGGAGCACCAGGCGGATGTCGTCCGGCACGCGCACCACGGCGACGAAGGGGCGCGGTGATTTGCCGGGCCGGGCCTCGTCGTCGATGCGGATGCGGCCTCCGGCGTTGGGCGTCAGGCCCCACTCGCCCAGCCAGCGCACCACGGCGGGGAAGGCGTCCTCGCGCCGGAAGAGGCCGTCCATCCACGGGGCCTGGAGCGCGGCCTGCAGGTCATGCCTGCGGGCCTCTCCGCCGGGCAGTGGACGCAGCAGCGGGTCCACCTTCTTGAGGACGTAGGCGAGCACGTCGCGGTACGCGTCCTCCGTGCGCGCGAGCAACGTCGCGGCGGACTCGGCCAGCCTGGCGAAGTCGATGCCGGTGACGTCCTGGCGCAGGGCGGGGTAGTTCTTCGCGCCCAGCTGCTCCGCGGTGTGCAGGGCCGCATCGCGCCGGTCCCCGTAACGGGTGCGGTTCTGCCAGAGGAACTCGCCGGTGGCGCGCTCCAGCAGGGCGCGGCGGCCCCGGGCGGACTCGTGGGGAATGCGGCCCAGCGCCTCGCCGAAGGAGCAGGTCTGGTCGTCCGCCATCAGCCGGGCCTCGGCCTCCAGCGAGGCAATGGCCTCCACGTGACGGGCGGCGAGCGCGTCCTCGACGTGCGAGGCCACCAGCTCACGCACCAGTCGGATGCGGCGGACGGTGAGGGGCTCGTTCTTCGATTGGGCCTTGGCGAGCGCCTCGTTGGCGGCGGCGAAGGTGTCCGGAGACGACAGTTCGGGGAAGGAGGCGTGGAGCTGGCTGGGGGAAACATCCAGCGCGAGCCCGGCGCCTTGCCGGTAGTTCAGCGTGGCGAGCTCGGCGAGGAAGTCGTCCAGCCGCGTACGGACGGAGTGCAGGGGACGGTCCATGGGGGCGCGGAAGGTAACAGGAAGCGGGCGGCGCGAAAGGGCCATGCGCGCGTAGAGTGCCGCCGCATGACATCTGCGGTGGACACAGGGATGGGGGGCGGCGTGCCGGGGCACGTGGCGCATGGCGCGGGCTCGTACGCTGAGGCTGTCCGCCCGGTGGGTGAGGTGGCGGCATGAAGCGCCGGACGTTCCGGGTGGAAGGGGCGTTGGTGGGGAAGGCCGTGGCCCGCGCGGTCGCGGATGAATTGGGACTGCCCGAACCGGGGGCACGGGGGCTGGTGGAGGTGGGCGCCGTCTACGTGGCGGGCAAGCGGAGCCGGGATGCGAATGCGCGGCTGACGGCTGGGCAGGTGGTGACGGTGGTGTTGGAGGAGGGCGGGCAGAGCCCCCTGTCCGAGGCGCCCCCCGCCCCCGAGCTGCGTGTGCTGTACGAGGACGCGGACGTCATCGCGGTAGACAAGCCGGCCGGCGTGTCCGCGCAGCCCACCGAGGGGCGCGTGGGGGACAGCCTGGTGGACCTGGTGGGGGCGAAGCTGGGACGCCCCGCGGGGTTGGTGCACCGCCTGGACCGGGAGACGTCCGGCGTGACGGTGTTCGGGAAGACGGCGGAGGCCACGTCGGCGCTGGCGGCCGAGTTCCGGGAGGGACGGGCGCGAAAGCGCTATGTCGCGGCCACCGGGCCGGGTTTGCCCCCGTCGGGCACGGTGGACCTGCCGCTGTCCAAGGACCCGTCGCGCCCTGGCCGCTGGCGGGCGACCCGGGCGGCCAATGGTGTCCCCGCGCTGACGGACTTCCACACGCTGTCATCGGGGCCGGCGTTCTGCGTCGTCGAGCTGCTGCCGCACACGGGCCGGACGCATCAGCTCCGCGCGCACCTGACGGCGCTGGGCGCTCCGATTCTGGGGGACTCACGCTACGGCGGCGCGGCCCGGGCGGAAGGCGTGGAGGTAGCGCGGTGCTTGCTGCATGCCCAGGCGCTGGAGCTGGGACATCCGCGCACGGGCAAGCTGCTGCGCATCGAGGCGCCGGTGCCGGAGGACCTGATGCGGTTCTTCCTGGCCGCTGGCGTGCCGGCGCCCTCGGGCGCCATTCGTGGCGCCGACTGAGTCCTCACGCCGCGCAGGTGAAGTCGCGGCCCTCCACCCAGCCCCGTCCGATGAGGTCCTCGCGAATCTCCGCGCGGGCCCAGCGGACGCCCACGCACACCAGCAGGTGTCCATCCCCGGGGGCGCCGAGCTCCTGGGGGGAGATGACCGGGATGCCATGGATGCGCGTGCCCACCTTGCGAGGGTGGACCTCCACGTAGCGCCGCACGCGGACGCCTTCCTGGTGGAGGAAGTGCGTCAGCGTCTTGCCGCTCGGGCCCGCGCCCCACACCGTGCAGGGGCGCCCGTCCGCCAGGGGGCCACGGCCTCGCATCAGGTAGCGCGCCTTCGTCCACAAGAAGCGCTTGACGGCATAGCGCGGGTCCGTGCGTGTCATCCGCCCGTCGCTGTCGCGCCAGCGAAGCAATACCTCGGGCAGGTTGCGCAGCCCGAAGCCCCGGTCCAGCAGCTCCAGCCACAGCGCGTAGTCCTCCGGGAAGTCGCCGTCCTGCCAGCCTCCCGCGGCCACCAGGGCGTCCCGGCGCAGGCAGACGGAAGGGTGGCACAGGGGGCTTTCGATGAAGCGCTCCCGGTCGAGTCGCTCTGCGGTGGTCAGCCCGCTGAGCCACGTGGCATAGGCCTGGAGCGAGGGGCTCACGGGTTTGTCATCCCGGAACAGCTCCACGGCTGTGCCCACGCCGGCCAACCCGGGTTCCGCCTCCAGGGCGGTGAGGCTTGCCTCCAGGCGTTTGGGAAGGGCTTCGTCATCCGCGTCCATCCGGGCGACGTAGGGGGAGGTGGCTTCACGCAGCGCCAGGTTCAGCGCCGCCACCAGGCCACGGCCTCGGCCGTCAAGGACTTCCACGCGGGAGTCGCTCGCCGCCAGGTCGGTCAGCACTTCACGCGTACCGTCCGTGGAGCCGTCGTCCACCGCGAACACTCGGAGGTCGCGGAAGGTGCCCGTCAAGAGGCTGCGGACGGCGCGGGCCACGGTGGCTTCGGCGTTTCGCGCGGGGAGGAGGACAGTAACAGCCGGAACGGGCATCGTTGTGTGTAGACTGCCGCACCCATGGGTGGCGTGAGAAACGGCAGGAACGCCGGCACGCCGGAGCCCGCAGCGGTCCGACAGGAGGCGCTGCAGCCCGGCGCGTCCGACGTCAAGCCCGCGGAGGATGTCAGCGAAGGGGTGGACCGGCACTTCCGGTCCGCGGCTCGGCAGTTGCGAGAGGGCTCCGCCGCGCGCGCGTTCGGAGAGCTTGCGCGCGCCAGCCGGACCCTTCCGATGACGCCGCGCCTGGCCGCCGGGATTGTGCGCATGGCGCTGCTGGCGGGCACCGAGGCGGCGGCCATCACCCTGCTGGAGGTGGCGCCCACGGTGGTCTCCAGCAGGCGCGCGGTCCGGCGTCAGCTCGCGCGGGTACTGCGACGGGTGGACCAACTGCCGCGTGCCGCCGCCGCGCTCGAAGCCCTCCTGGTGGAATGGCCCGATGACCGGCGTGCCCAGCGCGTGCTCCAGGTGCTGCGTGCGCGCATCGAGGGCAAGGCGGTGCCTGACGCTGGTGCGAGCGTGCCGAAGGTGGATGAGGATGGGCAGGGTGTGTTGGCGAAGCTCCCAGCGCGGAAAGAAGGCACGCAGGCAGCGGCCTCTTGGGAGAACGACGACGCCGTCTACCTCATCGAAACCGTGGTGGGGCCGCCGCTCTCCGCGAGGGCGCCCTCGGCGTCAGCTTCCACGGTCGGTGCGGCGGAGGCACGTTCGCAGCCTTCGGTGTCGCAGCGCCCAGAGGCTGGTGGAGGAGCGCCTGCGACCGCGTTACCTGAGCGCGGCGCGGAGGGGCTTCAGGCGGAAGCTCCGCCCGTCTCGGAACAACGTGAGCCTGTGTCGAGTTCGCTCTCGCCGCCTGGGCCTGATGTGCGCGCGACGGCCTCGTCCAAGGGGGGCGAAGCGCTGCCCGATGCCGATGCGCGTCCATCGCCCGTGAAGGCGCCACTCACTGAATCGCTCAAGACGGTGTTGGAGATGCCGGCGGTGGAACTCCCCTCGGTGACTCCCCGTGGCACCTCTGCTGCCGAAGCACCCAAGACTGTCGTGGAAATGCCGGCGGTGGTTGTGCCACCGAGGGCATTTGACTTCGAGGCGCGCAAAACGGAAGTGGAGATGCCCGCGCTAGGGGACGTCGCCGTGCCCCCGTCTCCAGGTGTGGCCAAGACGTTTGTTCCGGGGCGCGCGCCACTGCCCGTGCCTTGGGCCGATGCCCCAGACGACGACGCGCCCGTGCCCGCGCGGGTCGCTCGCTTCGACGACGAAGGTGAAGTCACTTCGGAGGCACAGCCCTTTCTCGTCGGCGCTGACGTATCGAGTCCTCCACCGCGCCAGCAGACTCCTTCCTCTTCGAAGCGCGAGCGGCGGAAGACCCCGCCCCCGTCCGAGGCGCTGCCTCCGCCCATCACGTCCAGTGCCGCACCCGAGCCGGATGCCCGCTCAGGCACCATGGAGGTGTCGTTGGCGGAGCTGGAGGCCGCGCTCGCCTCGGCTTCTGGCGATGCACCGAACAAGAAAGGCCGCGCTTCCGAGGCGAGCGCGGGGCCTCGGGAAGAAGACACCGAGGAGCTGACCCGCTCGCGGAAGGTCGAGGCCCAGCTCATCGCTCGACGGGCCTGGGCCGAGCTGGCTCAGCTCTACCTCAAGCGGGCGGACCGGGCGAAGGACGCGTCCCTGCGCGCCGATGCGTTGGCGCGCCTCGCGGAGGTGATGGAGAACGAGCTCCACGACCCCGCGGGCGCCGCGCGCATGTACCGGGAAATCGTGGAGCTGACGGGGGACCGCGCGGCGCTTCGAGATCAGGTGCGGTTGCTCGCCGCGAGAGGGGACGCGTCCCTCGTGCGCCGTGCGCTGGACGAGGCCATCCGGCGCGCGCCCGCTGGCCGCGCACGCGCGGGGGCTCTGCTCACGCGGGGCGAGCGCTGGCTCCACATGGGCGAGCTGAAGAAGGCTCGCGCGGACTTCGAGGCGGCGGAGTCCTCCGCGCCCGGACTGCTTCCCGTGCTCGCGGGGATGCTCCGCTGCGTGTCGGACGCGGAACGTCCGTCCATCGCGGAACGGCTCCGGGTGGCACTGGCGGCGGCACCACGCCGTGCGCTGGACCGCGTGGAAGCGCTGCGCGTCCTGGCCCAGGTCGCGGAGGAGTCGCTGAGCGATTTGCGGCTCGCGCAGTGGGCCTGGAGCGAGGTGCTCACGGAGAGTCCCGACAGCGAGCAGGCGCGCGTGCAGCTCACGACGCTGACGCGAAAGCTCGGCGACACGACGGTGCTCAGCCGGCTTCTGCGTGCGCAGCTCGCCCGTGAAGCCCGAGGGCCCGCCGCGCGTCAGGCCCGGCTGGAGCTGGTCGCCACGTTGGATGCCCAGGGTGACGCCGATGCCGCGCTCGAGGAGTTGCGTCAGGCCGTGCGCTACGAGCCGGGCCACAAGGAAGCGTGGCTGATGCTCGTGGAGCGTCTCCTCGAACGCGACCACCTGGGCGAGGCGGCTTGGGCCCTGGAGCACGCGGCCACCGCCATGGAGGACGAGGAGGAGCGGGAGCGCACCTGGGACCGGCTCGCGCGTCTGTGGCGCGAGGTGATGGGCAATCCCGAGCGCGCGCAGGTCTACGCCCGCCGGGCGGAGGGAATCCGCCAGGCCCGCGTAGAGCGTGAAGTGCCGCCTCCCGAGCCGCCACGCTCCGCGGCTCCTCGCCGTGAGTCGAGCGGCCCTCGTGCGTCACTCATCGCGGCGCCCCCGGTGCTGACGCAATCGTCCGGAAACCTCCAGCGCCTCGCCAACGAGGAGGCGTCCACCACGGACATCGGGGTTGCTCCACCCGCGTCCGAAAGCGTGGAGCCACCCCGCGATGAAGTCGGGAGAAATCCTCCGGGCGCCGCGGTGGAGCAGGGCCGCAAGGCTTCGCCGGAGCCCGCCTCTTCGGGGCGGAAGGGGAGGCGGGAGGCCCGTTCCGGCCGCGAGGCCCCGTCTGAAGTGGACGCTGGGGCGCGAGGTGAACCGCGTGCGCTGGCCGCGGATGCGCCGCTTCCCAAGGGCGCGGCGCGTGCCACCGTCTCGCCAGCGCAAGGCGAACCGCGCGTTCCCGTGGAAGCTTTCGCCGCATCGCCACCCAAGGCAGAAGCACGTGCAGCCGCGTCGCCTCCCAGGGGCGAGGCCCGCAACCCGCCTTCATCCCCAGGCAACACAGCAGCCCCGCCGCCACGCGCTCCCGCCGAGTCCGCGGACGCCGCCGTCTCCCCCAAGGCGCCGGCTGCTCAACGCTCCCCCGCGTCCTCGCGCGGAGACAAGGCCGCGCCACGCGCCGCCGCGTCCGGAAGTGAAGCGGAGCAAGGGCCCGCTTCTCGCGACGCGGAGGCCCGAGCCCAGCGTCCTCGGGCCACCGACCTCATCACAGGCGAGGTCATGGACCTCGGTGATGCCCCCGTCCCGGAGACCCGCGTCATCTCCTGGGAAGCGCCGCCCGGCCGGATGGACCCGGTGCGCCGCGTCGTCCGCGCGCGCCCGGAGGGCACGGTTTCCGCCCCGGCGCCGGGCCGCACGTTCATCGCGAAGCCACCCGCGGCGCCCGAGCCTCCGCGGCCGGTCCCCGGCGTCATGGACCCGCGCGAATCACCCGCGCCCGCCTATGTGCCGCCACCGGACACCGAGCCCGATGCCTTCCGGCACATCCGAGAGCGCCCGCTCGACGCGAAGCCCTATCGACTCCTCGCCGAGTACTTCGACCAGCGAGGAGACCCGGCGCGTGCCTCGCTCATGCGCGAAATCGCCGATGCGCTCGACGGGCTCGAAACTCCCGCGCCGCGCGGCCAGCGTCCACCGCTGACCTCCGACGAGCGCGCTGGCCTGCGTCACCCTGGTCTGCGCACGCCCTCGGGCGAACTGCTGGCCTGCACCGGAATCGCGCTCTGCCGCCTGTTCCCAGCGGAGGGCCGCGCCGCCGGTTCCTCGGAGCTGCTGCGCGCCACCGCGGGCCCCTGCGCGCCCGCCGTGCTCGACGCGCTGCACACCGCCGCGCGGATGCTGGACGTCCACCTGCCCGAACTCGTGCTCGCAGAGGACGACGGCCCGCCCTTCACCGCCGTGCACGCGGGCCACCCGCGCCTCCTCGTGGGCCGGCTCCTGCTGCGTGAGCCCATGCCGCTCCCGGAGCTGCGCTTCCACGTGGGCCGCGCCTTGCTGTCCCTGTCGCCGGACCTGCTCGCGCTCCGGGCCCTCAAGGGGGGCCAGCTCCTCCGCGCCCTGGCGCTGCTGGCCACCGTGCTGAAGGACCCGCGTGCCTCCGGAGCCGAGGCCCGCGTGGTGCGCGAGTCCCTGTCGCCGCGCGCCCTGGAGCGCGCCATGGCCTTGCTGGAGCCCGGCACCCAGAACTTCAAGGCTTCGGCGCTCGCAGACGCCGCGCGGGATTCCGCCAACCGCGCGGGCCTGGTGGCCTGCGGAAGCATTGGCCCCGCGCTGTCCGTCCTGCGGACGCGCCGGGGCAACGAGGCGGAGCTGGTGGAGCTGCTGCGCTTCGCCGCGTCGGAGCGCTACCTGCCGCTCCGGGCGCCGCGCTGACTCAGTTCATGTTCAGCTTGATGGTGAGCGCCAGCATGCGCCCCTTGGGGCCGCCCAGGTCGTGGCGGTAGCCGAAGTCCAGGCCGCCTCCGCCCTCGGACATGAAGCCGAGCCCCGTGCTGATTTGCGACGTCCGCGTGAAGCCGTCGTAGGAGTAGCCCATGCGCACCGGGAACAGCTCGCCCAGGATGTACTCCAGACCGCCGTGGTACGTGAACGTCCTGGTGTCGTTCGTCGTGAAGTCCGCGCGCACGTCGCCTGCGAGCGTCAGCAGCCCCGTCATCACCCCGACGTGCGCCGAGTAGTAGCGCGTCAGCTCCTCATTGCCAGTGTCCACGATGTTGTGCGCGGAGAAGCCCGCCATCAGTGACGGCGACAGCCGGAGTATCAGGCCCGCGTCGCCGGTGACGGAGTTGGCGAACCGCGACTGGCCGCTCATGCGCAGATAACGCACCGTGGCGCCGAGCATGAGCGCCTGACTGATGGGCAGTCCCACGCCCATCGAGCTGAGGTGGGCGCTGGCGCGCGCGCCGCCGCGCCCCACGCTCACCCAGTGGTAGTCCACGCCCATCCCCAGGCGGCTCGTGGCGGCGTCGACGACGGAGACGCCCAGCAACCCTTCCTTCCGCCGCGTATCCCACGCGCCGGTGCCTTCGACCCGGTAGGACGGGTAGAGGACCATCGCCGCGGGATTGCCCATGATGGCATCCGTGCCCAGCCCCAGGGCCCGGTAGGCGCCGCCCATGCCATAGGCGCGTGCGCTCATGACATCGCGAAGGTCCTCGGCGGGCTGCGCCAGAGCGGTAGTGGACACACAAAGGGCAATCAGCACCAAGGCGCGAAGCAACATGACAAGTCCATCCTATCCAGCTTGATGGGGTCAGGGGCCATCAATAGATTCCCAGCCCTCATGGCCTCCAAAACCTCGAAGGTAGAGCCCCTCATCCGCAAGTGTGTCATCCCGGCAGCCGGCCTGGGCACGCGCTTCCTGCCGGCGACCAAGGCGGTTCCCAAGGAGATGCTGCCTATCGTCGATACTCCGACGCTCCAGTACATCGTGGAAGAGGCGGTATCCGCCGGCATCGAGGATGTCGTCCTCATCAATGGCCGCGGCAAGGGCGCCATCGAGGACCACTTCGACATCGGCTTCGAACTGGAGACGACGCTGCGTGCGCGCGGCAAGGAGTCCGAGGCCGACAAGCTGCGCGCCATCGCGGACCTCGTGCGCGTCGTCAGCATCCGTCAGAAGGAGCCCAAGGGACTGGGCCACGCGGTGCTGTGCGCCAAGAGCGTCATCGGCGACGAGCCCTTCGGCGTGCTGCTGGGCGACGACATGATTGACGCCGAGGAGCCGGGAATCCGCCAGCTCGCTCGGGTGTATCGCCAGTACAACCAGGCGGTCATCGCGCTCATGGAAGTGCCGGAGAGTGAGACGCACATGTACGGCATCGCCGCGGGCACGGACCTGGGTGATGGTGTCATGCGCATCGACCGCATCGTGGAGAAGCCGAAGAAGGGCACCGCGCCCTCCAACCTCGCCGTCATCGGCCGCTACGTGCTGCCGCCCGACATCTTCCCCATTCTGGAGAACCAGACGCCGGGTGTGGGCGGTGAAATCCAGCTCACCGATGGCCTGGCCACGCTCCAGCAGTCGAAGGGGCTGCTCGGCTACCGCTTCAAGGGTCAGCGCTATGACGCGGGCGACAAGGTGGGGTACCTGAAGGCCAACATCGCCTACGCGCTCAAGCGTCCGGACCTGCGTGCCGGGCTGCTCGAGTACATGCGTGAAGTCGTGAAGACGGAGAAGCCGTGAAGCGCACCGTTGCACTCCTCGCTGTCCTGGTCTCCTTCGCCGCGGCGGCCTACGTGCTGCCCGGCAGCTCCATCATCCGCCGCATGTCGGCGGAGCGCGCCGAGCTGAGGCTGTCCACGTTGCGCGTGGAAGGCTCCCTCAGCTTCGGAGGTCCGGCCGTCAAGGAGGCCGGCGCAGCGCTGGGGACGCCCACGGACCGCCCGGAGGTGCAGGGTGACGGCGTGCTGTCCATCCGCGTGCCCGGCCGCTGCCGCTTCGAGGCCTCCGTGCCCGACGGCAACGCCCAATCCGCGGTGGTCCAGTCGGGTGGCCGCCGTCGCGTGCAGGGGACCGAGATTCCCTCCATGTCGGCGCTCGTCGCGCAGGTGTGCCCGCTGCTCGCCACGGGCAGCGGCAACGTGCAGGAGCTGAAGGAAGCGGTGATTCGCCACCTCCAGAACCTGGGCATCGAGACGGGGCGGACCGGACTGGCGCGCTTCGGCGGCGAGGTGGCCTACGTCATCGGCGACATGGCCGAGGGCCGCCCGCAGTTCTGGGTCTACAAGGACTCCTTCCGCCCGGCCCGGTTGCGTTACTCGGACGCGTCGGGGACGGCCTGGGACGTCCGCTTCCTGGACTACAACTCGCCCGCCACGGGAGAGTGGCTGCCCCGCACCATCGAGGTGTGGCGCGGCGGTCAGCGCAACCTGCGCTTCACCGCCTTGAAGGGGGACAACCGGGCCAGCCTGCCCGACTCGCTCTTCACCCTGTAGTCAATGCCGCCACTTTCCTGAATTCCTTGCGGCGCTGGCGGCGGCCATGAAGAGTCTGGCCCCGCCTGGCCGGGACTTTCCCCGGCTCGCCACGCAGAGGAATGTCCCATGAAGGTGTACGGCCTCCCGATGAGCACTGCCACGCGTTCGGTCCTCACCACCCTGGCGGAGAAGGGCCAGGAGGCGGAGCTTGTCGTCGTCGACCTCACGAAGGGGGAGCAGAAGAGCCCCGCGTACATGGAGCACCACCCCTTCGGCGTCATCCCCGCCTTCGAGGACGATGACGGCTTCAAGCTCTACGAGTCGCGCGCCATCATCCGCTATCTGGACCGCAAGCTGCCGGGGCCCTCGCTGACGCCGTCCGACGTGCATGCGTACGCGCGCATGGAGCAGTTCATCAGCGTGGAGCAGTGTTACTTCTCGCCCTCCGCGATGAAGGTCATCTGGGAGCGCCTCTTCAAGAAGGTGATGGGCGGCGGCACGCCGGACGAGGCGCGCATCAGCGAGGGCCTGCAGGGCGTCGAGCGCGTCTTCGGCATCATCGAGCCGGTGCTGGGCAAGCAGCAGTACCTGGCGGGAGACGGCTTCTCGCTCGCCGAGGTGACGTGGATGCCCTACATGGATTTCTTCGTCGCCGCGGGCGGCGCGGAGCTCGTCGGCAAATACCCGAACGTGGCGGCCTGGTGGGAGCGCGTCCGGAGCCGTCCTTCGTGGAAGAAGGTCACCGGGGCCTGAGCCCCGAAGTAGCCTCCTGACACGCCGGGTTTCGTCTCACGGGCGGGACCCGGCGGGGAATGTCAGACCCTTCGCGCACTGTGGACCCCGGTAGCAGGACGGATGGGGCCGGGGTGGTGGTTGAAGGGAGTGTCATGGAACAGCGACCCTTGTGGAGCGGGGCGGACGCGGCGCCCGCGAAGGCCCCCACGACGCGGGGTTCCAGGGCGGTGCGCACCTCCGGTGTGAAAAGCCGCCGGGAACTGTCCGAGCCCGCCGTCGCCGCTACAGTGCGCGCCGAAGTGAGCACTCCCGTCCTGGCCTCCATCGCCGTTGGCCGCCCCGTCCGGGGCGAGTTCACCTACACCCTGCCGGACGAGCTGGCGGGCCGCCTGGAGCCGGGGCAGCGCGTGCTGGTGCCCTTCGGCCGGGGTACGGCGCTGGGCTTCTACCTGGGGCCCGCATCTCCGCCGACTAGCGAGAAGGTGCGGCTCAAGGCCGTCCAGCGCGTGCTGGAGGACTCGCCGTCCTTGCCCAAGGACCTCATCGCGCTGCTGCGCTTCGCGGCCGTGCACTACCGCTATCCGCTGGGTGAGGTGATTCGCGGCGCGCTGCCGCCCGGCCTGTCGAAGGCCGTGGATGAGAAGGAAGCCAGGCCGGACGTGCAGCACTTCGCGGTGGCGCTCGTCAACGAGGTGCCGCCGGAGCTGTCGCGCGCGCCCGCCCAGTCCGCCGCGCTCGCGTATCTGCTGGCCGTGGGAGGCAGCGCGCCGCTGGAAGAGGTCGCCCACGCGATTCCAGGCGCGCGAGAGACGCTGAAGAAGCTGGCCACGCGCGGCTTCGCCCGGCTGGAGGAGAAGACGGTGGAGGCCAGCGTGAAGGAGGGCCTGATTCAGGGCCGTCCGGACCACCTCACGCCGGAGCAGGACGCGGCGGGCGTGGTGCTGCGCGCGGCCCTGGACGCGGCCACCTTCCAGCCCTTCCTCCTGCACGGCGTCACCGGCAGCGGGAAGACAGAGGTGTACCTGCGCGCGGCCGAGCATGCGCTGTCGCTGGGGAAGGGCAGCCTCATCTTGGTGCCGGAAATCGCGCTGACGCCGCAGTTGGTGGGCCGCTTCCGCAGCCGCTTCGGCGCGGAGGTGGCGGTGCTGCACTCGGCGCTGAAGGACCGGGAGCGGCTCTTCCACTGGCAGGCGCTGCGCCGCGGCGACGTAAAGATTGCCGTGGGCGTGCGCTCGGCGGTGTTCGCGCCGGTGGACAACCTGGGGCTCATTGTCGTGGACGAGGAGCACGACCCGTCCTTCAAGCAGGAGGAGAAGCTGCGCTACCAGGCGCGCGACCTGGCCGTCGTGCGCGGCAAGCAGGCCGGCGCGGTGGTGGTGCTGGGGTCGGCCACGCCCGCGCTGGAGACGCTGGAGAACGTGAAGCGCGGGCGCTACCAGCTCCTGGAGCTGAAGCACCGCGTGGATGATCGGCCCATGCCCACCATCGAGTTGGTGGACCTGCGCGTGGAGCGTCCGCGCGAGGGCGTGGTGACGGAAGAGGCGCCCATCCTCAGTCCTCCGTTGCTGGAGGCGATGGCGGAGACGATTGGCCGCGGTCAGCAGGTCATCCTCTTCCTCAACCGCCGGGGCCACAGCACCGTCCTCCTGTGCGAGGTGTGCGGCCTGTCGCTCAAGTGCAGCGAGTGTGACGTGTGCCTCACGCACCACCGCTCGCAGAACCGGGTGGTGTGCCACTACTGCGGCCTGGCCATGCCGGTGCCGGAGCAGTGTCTGGAGTGCACGGGCCCCATGCTCAAGCTGGGCATCGGCACCGAGCGTGTGGAGGCGGAGGTGCTGGAGCGCATCCCCGCCGCGCGCGTCGCCCGGTTGGACCGGGACTCGGCCAGCAGCGCCGAGCGGCTGACGGAGATGCTGGCCTCGTTCGCGCGCCGGGAGCTGGATGTCCTGGTGGGCACGCAGATGGTGGCCAAGGGGCACGACTTTCCAGGCGTGACGCTGGTGTGTGTCGTCATGGCGGACACATCCCTCTCCATCCCGGACTTCCGTGCCGCCGAGCGCACCTTCCATTTGCTCACCCAGGTGTCCGGCCGCGCGGGCCGGGGCAAGGACCCGGGCCGGGTGCTGGTGCAGACCTACAATCCGGACGCGGAGCCGGTACGGCGCGTGCTGGCCCACGACTTCGACGGCTTCGCCAATCAAGAACTGGAGTGGCGCAAGGCGCTGGCCTACCCTCCCTATTCACGCATGGCCGCCGTCCGCCTGGAGGGGGAGCACCCCGAACAGACGGCCAGTGTGGCGCGCTCCCTGGGGAACATCGTCTCCCGGCACATGCCCCCTGCGTCCGCCGGGGTCCGCATGCTGGGGCCGGCCCTGGCCCCCATCTCCCGCATCCGTGGCAAGACGCGCTGGCAGCTCCTCTTGAAGGGGCCAACGCATACGGCGCTCGCCCCGCTGCTCGCCCGGCTGGAAGCGGCCCTGGTCGATGTTCCTTCCGCGGTGAAGGTCGTGATCGACGTGGATCCGGGGGCCATGCTGTAGACTCGGTGCCCCCCCATGGGCGCACCGGTTCTTCTCGTCCACGACGACATCGCCAATATCGCCGCCGTGCGGCGCCTGCTCACGCGTGAAGGGTACGAGGTCATCCTCGCCACCTCCGCCGCGGATGCCCTCATTGCGTACGGGCACCACCTGCCCGTGCTGCTCGTGCTCGCGCCCGGCGTGGAGAGTGGCCGGGGCCACCTCGTGCTGGAGGAGTTGCTCCAGCATCCGGATGGCAAGTCGGCCCGGGTGCTGCTCCTGGGCGAGTCCATCCCTGGCTTCAGCGCCCCCGTGGCCCAGCTGCCCCTGGAGGGGGCGGCCTTCGTCGAGCTGGTGGATTCGCTGGTCAAGGCCCCCGCGGATGCGGACGCCTGGCACGTGGTGGAGAACCGGGAGCTGCCTCCGTCGGGTGGTGGTGTCTCGGAGGCCACGGGGTCGGAGATGGAGTCCTGGCACGCGACCCCGCCGCCCTCGGTGGCGGGCGACCCCGCGCTGGCGAATGCGCTCTTCGGGGACCTGGCGCCGCTGCACCAGACGGACTGGGAGCTGGCGGCCATGACGGACGCGGAGCGCTCCGCCCACGAGGCGGCGCAGCAACGCGAGCGTCAGAGCACGCGCGACCTGGATACCGCCATGGAGCGGGCGCACCTGGAGGTGGAAGCCCAGGCGATGGCCTCCATCGACTCGGCGCTGGCTCCGGACTCTGCGGATGGGTGGGGTGAGTCTTCGCCGGGGCAGGACTGGGGCTCGTCGGTGGACGGTGAGCCGGCCGGAGACGACGCGCAGGGCGCGTCCGCGGGGCTTGAGGGAGAAGACGCCGCGCCGACCGAGGATGCTCCGCCGGTGGGACAACTGGCCTGGACGGAGGAGGCTGTTTCTCAGCCTTCGATGCGCACGGCGGCCCTGGCGCCTCGGTTGGGCGATGAGGGGTTCTTCGACGTCGACACGCCCGTGGCCCCGGCGGGGGATGCCCTCTCCGCGGCGGAGGCGGAGCTGGCCGCCATGCGCGGCGGGCCTTCCTTCGACTCCGTGAGCACGGAGGGCTCGCCCTGGACGGAGCTGGCTCCGGACCCCGAGATGGAGCACGCGGGGCGCGTGGGCTCGGGGGCGGATGGCGCGGGCGATGTATCCGGTGAGGCGCCGTCCACGGAGCCCGAGCAGGCGGCGGACGCCGAGCTGCAAGCGCCGTCATCGGAGACGGAAGACACGTGGGGTACGGAGGCGGCGCTCGGTGAGCCCGCGGGCACGCCGGAGCCGGAACAGGCCGCTGAGGAGCCGGACGCGGCGGCGGTCTCCGCGTCCAACTGGGAGTTGCTGGAGGCGGAGCTGCAAGCCGCGTCAGCCCAGTCCCGGGATGACAAGGAGCCGCAGGCGTCGGGCGTGGGGGATGACTGGTTCGACGAGGAGTCCACCGAGACGCCGAAGGAGGAGCCTCGCAGCATCGGGGAGGATTGGTTCGACTCGGATGCGGAGGCGTCGAGCCCCGCGCCAGAGGCGCCGCCCGTCGCCGAGACGCCTGCCCCAGGCGCCGGAGGCTTCGCGGTCCCCGCGCTGATGGCGCAGTGGCAAGCCCAGCAGGAGGAGGCGGAGCGCCAGCTCGAGGAAGCTCACGCGCGTGTGAGCTCTGTCACCGAGGCGCTGGAGCGGGAAGCCGCGCTGCGCCGCGAACTCGAGCGGCAGGTCCAGGGGCTCCAGGAGCGGCTCGCGGCGGAAGAAGAGGAGCGCTCGCGGGAGTCCTTGCTGCGGGCGGAAGCCGAAGCGGCGCTGGAAGGGCTCCGTCAGCGGGAGTCGCCTTCGTCCAGGGGCGCCGCCAGGGCGGCCCTGGCGGGCGATGCGCAGGAGACTGGCGACCTCGCGGCGCTGCGCGAGGAACTGGAAGCGCAAGTCCGGCTCCGCGAGGAAGCCGAGACGCTCACCGCCGAGGTCGAGGCCCAGGTCCGCCGGTTCGAGGATGCCTGCGCCGAGGCGGAGCTGCGGGCCATCGACGCGGAGGCCCGCGCGGAGGCCGAGACGCAGGCCCGTGAGGCAGCGGAGCTTCGCGCTGCGGCGAGCACGCAGGCCTTGCAGGCGCTCGAAGCGCGCCTGGAGTCGGAGGCCGCGGGGCGCGTCGTTTCGGAGGTTCGCGCCGAGTCGGAGTCCAAGGCGCGTCAGGCCGCGGAGCGCCGGGTCGAGTCCGCCGAGGACCTGACCTCGGTGTCGGAAGCGCGCATCGACGCGGAGGCCCGTGCCCGCGAGGCCGCGGAGGCCCGCGCCGAGGTGGAGGCCCAGTCGCGGCTCGAAGCGGACACGCGTGCGCAGCGCCTGTCGCGAGCCCTTGAGGAAGTAGAGGCCCGCGCGGAGCTGGCGGCGCGTGCCCAGGCGGAGGCAGAGGCTCGCGCGGAGCTGGCGGCGCGTGCGTTGGCAGAGGCGGAAGCCCAATCGGAACTGATTGCACGGGCCCTGGCAGACGCCGAGGCGCGTGTGCAGGCGGAGCTCGGTGCGGGCGCCCGTGTGGAGTCCGTGGCCACGGCGCTGGCCGAGGCCGAGGCCCGAGCCGAGATTGAATCCGCGGCCCGTGTGGATGCCGAAGCACGGCTGGCGTCAGCGGAGGCGGCGCTTGCCGAGGCCTCCGCGCGAGCGGAGATTGAGGCCACGGCGCGCGCCGAAGCCGACGCCCGGTTGGAATCGGTCGCGACGGCTCTGGCTGAGGCGGATGCCCGGGCGGAGATGGAGTCCGCGGCTCGCGTGGACGCCGAGGCGCGTCTGGAGTCCATCGCCACGGCGCGTGCCGAGGCCGAGGCCCGAGCCGAGATTGAAGCAACGGCGCGTGCCGAGGCAGAAGCCCGGGCCGAGGTTGAGGCCACGGCGCGCGTGGAAGCTGAAGCCCGGGCCGAGGTTGAGGCCACGGCGCGCGTGGAAGCTGAGGCGCGTGCTGAAGCCGAGGCGTTGGCTCGCCAGGCGGCGGAAGCCCGCGTCACCTCCGAGTCTGATGCGCGCACCGGACAGGAAGCGGAGGCCCGTGCGAACGCAGAGGCCCGCGCGGAGAAGGCGGAAGCCTGGGCTCAGCAAGAAGCGGAGCTACGTGCAAACGCAGAGGCACAGGCTGACCGCGAGGCTGCGGCCCGGGCGGAGGCCGAAGCTCGAGCGGAGCAAGACGCCGCTGCACGACTTGAGGCCGAAGCCCGAGCTGAGCGCGCGACAGCTGCGCTGAAAGAAGCCGAGGCCCGAGTTGAGGGCGCAGAAGCCGCATTGCAAGAAGCCGAAGCCCGAGCTGAGAGCGCGACGGCTGCGCTGAAAGAAGCCGAAGCCCGAGCTGAGAGCGCGACGGCTGCGCTGAAAGAAGCCGAAGCCCGCGCGGCAGTCGAGGCCGAGGCACGAGCCGCAGCCGAGGCCCGCGCCGAAGCAGAGGTCGCCGCACGGTCCGAAATAGAGGCCCGCGCCGAGCGCGAGGCGAAGTTGCGTGCGGCAATCGAGGTCCGTGCGGAGAGCGAGGCGTCCTCGCGAACTGATGCGGACACGCGTGCTTCTCGTGAGTCCGAGGCCCGAGCCGCAGCCGAGGCGCGTGCCGAGCACGAGGCCACGTTGCGCGCCGAAGCCGAGGTGCTCGCGAAGGCGGAGACCCAGGCTCGCGAGAAGGCGGAAGCACAGGCTACCGCGGAGGCGGAGCGCCGCGCCGAAGCCGAAGCCCGAGCCGAACGTGAAGCGCAGGCCCGCGCCGAAGCCGAAGCCCGAGCCGAACGTGAAGCGCAGGCCCGCGCCGAAGCCGAAGCCCGCGCCGAGCGCGAAGCGCAGGCCCGTGCCGAAGCGGAAGCTCGCGCCGAGCAGGAGGCCCAGCAGCGCGCCGAAGCAGAGGCACAGGCCCGGCGAGAAGGAGAGTCCCTCGCCGCCGAGAAGGCCCGCGCCCGAACGGAAGAAGAACACCGCGTCACCGCCGCCGCCCAAGCCGAAGCCGAGTCCCAGGCACGGCGCGAAGCGGAAGCCCGCGCCGAAGCTGCCCTGAAGTCCGCCGAGGAGGCGGAAGCCCGAGCCGAAGCCGAGGCGAAGCGCCGTGCCGAGGCCGAAGCTCGCGTCCAGCAATCCGCCCAGGCCGAAGCCGAAGCGACCGCCCGCGCGAAGGCCGAAGGCCGCCACCGAACGGCCCTCGAAGTCCGCCTGGACGCGGAGGCAACGCAGCGCACGACCCTGGAATCCCGGCTCGAAGAAGAGTCCCGCGCCCGCAGCGAGTCCGAGTCCCGGCTCCTCGCGGAGAACACCAGAATCTCCGAGGAGCTCGCCGAGCTCCGCCTGGAGTACCAGCAGTCCCGAGAGAACCTGGCGAAAGAGCGTGAAGCACGCGAGTCCCTCGAGCAATCCCTGGAGGCACTGCGCACCGAGTCCGCCGAACAGCGGGCCCGCTCCGAACGCGAGCGCCTGGAGCTGGAGGAGCGCGCGCTCCGAGACGCGGAGGAAGCCGCCGCCCAGGCCCGGGCATCCATGCTGCCCCTGGAAGCACCTCCCGGCAGACCCGAGCTGGCCGTGGCCCGCAGTGGCAGCGTCACCCAGGATGGCCTGACGAAGCTGGTGCTCCGGCTCTGTGAGGCCCGCATGGAGATGCGGTTGGAGCTGAAGGTGATGAACGCCCTGCGCGTCCTCTGGCTGCGGGACGGGGCGCTTGTGGGGGCCGTCTCCTCCGCGCAGGGGGAGACGTTGGTCGACCGGGCCCGCGCGGACGGGCTCATCGACGCGCGGCAGGAAGGCGAGCTGCGGCTGGTGCGCAGCGCCACCACGGCCGCGCTGCTGGACGCACTGCGGGGCCGGGGCTACCTGCGGGAGTCCGAAGCCGTGCCCCTGGTCCAGCGCTACACCGAGCAGGTCTTCCTGGACGCGCTGGCGGAGCCCTCGACGCTCTACCGCCTGGTGCCGGAGCCGGCGCCGCACGAGGTGGCGCTCGCCGCCGCCACGCGTCCGCCGCTGCACCTGTTGGCCGAGGCCCTGCGCAACACCCTCACCTCCGAATCCCTGCTGGAGGCCGCCGGGAGCCTGCGCGCGCGCGTCACGCGCGGCGACATCCACCTGGCCCCGGATGACTTCGGCCTGCCTTCGCGGGACCTCCAGCTCCTGTCCCAGGTGGACGGAGAGCACACGCTGGAGGCGCTGCTCCTGGGCGCGGGGCTGCCGCAGGACTCGGCCTTGAAGTCGCTCGCGGTGGCGCGGACGCTGGGGCTCGTCTCGCTGGAGCCCGCCACGGATGAAGACGCGGGTGACCTGCCGCCGGAGCTGGACGTCCGGCGCCTGGAAGCCAAGTTCGAGGAGATCCAGGACGCGGACTACTTCGCGGTGCTGGGGCTGGCCCGCTCGGCGGGGGGCGAGGAGGTCAAACGCGCCTACGAGCTGCTGGCCGCCGAGTTCCACCCGCTGCGCTTCGCGGGGCATCCCGACCCGGCGCTCCAGCACCGTGCGCAGCAGATTCGCACCGTGCTCGCCGAGGCCGCCCAGGCCCTGGGAGACGACCGGCTGCGCGCGGAGTACGCCCGGAGCCTGCTCGACTGACGCCCGTCGGACGGACGGCCTCCCGGGAGTGCAGGGCGGCCCACCCGGGGCGGTTGCCCGTCCGCTCCGGTGAGATTAAGACGGCGTCCATGGTCCGTGAGATCCTCATCTGGCCCGACCCTGTCCTGAAGCAGAAGGCCAAGCCGGTGGCGAAGGTGGATGACTCCACCCGCACGCTGGTGAAGGACATGTTCGAAACGATGTACTCCGCTGAAGGCGTGGGCCTGGCCGCCCCGCAAATCGGCGTGCTCCAGCGCGTCATTGTGCTGGACACCACGCACAGCCAGCCGGAGCTGAAGCCCATTGCGATGATCAATCCGGAGATCATCGCCATGGAAGGCGACACGACCTACAACGAGGGTTGCCTGTCCATCCCTGGCGAGGCCGCGGATGTCGACCGGGCCGCCGTGGTCACCGTGAAGTTCCTGGACCCGGACGGTCAGGAGCAGACGCTGCGCTGTGACGGGCTGCTGTCCATCGCGGTGCAGCACGAGACGGACCACCTCAACGGCACCGTCTTCGTGGACCACATCTCGTCCCTGAAGCGTGAGTTCATCCGCAAGCGGATGAAGCGCCTCAAGACTTCGCGCGAGCGCGAGGCGAGCGCGCCGGCGTCTCCGTAGCGCCGGCGTCCTTCTGGACCTTCACGCCCTTCTTCGGGCACAGGTCCGCGACGACGCAGCGCTCACACGCGGGCGAGCGGGCAAAGCAGGTCCGCCGCCCGTGCCACACCAGGAGCTGGTGGCCCAGGGCCCACCGCTCCGACGGCAGCACGGACTGCATGTCAGCTTCCACCTTGTCCGGGTCCGCCTTCGTGGTGAACCCGAGCCGGAAGGCGAGCCGCTTCACGTGCGTGTCCACGGGGAAGGCCACGTCGCCTCCCAGGTGGATGCACACCACGCCCGCCGTCTTGCGGCCCACGCCTGGCAGCTTCTCCAGCGCGTCCCGTTTCAAGGGAACCTGCCCGGCGTGCTCCTGCACCAGCGACCGCGCGGCCGCGACGATGTTCTTCGCCTTGGCGCGGTACAAGCCGCAGGTGCGGATGAAGGGCTCCACGTCCGACGGTTCTGCTTCCGCATAGGCCAGGGCGTTGGAGAAGCGCTGGAAGAGGGCCGGCGTCACCATGTTGACGCGCTTGTCCGTGCACTGCGCGGAGAGGATGACAGCCACCAGCAGTTCCAGGGGCGTCCGATAGTCCAGCTCGATGCGGGCATCCGGCATGTCCGCAGCCAGGCGGTCCATCACCAGCAACGCGCGCTTTCGCTTCTCGGCGACTGTCTCACGTCCAGGCACGGCGCCGTTGTATGTCACACCGGCTGCGAGCCCAAGCACCGGTTGGACGCACCCATTCGGGGAGATTCATGAAGCGCATCGACTTCCGTTCCGACACCGTCACTCAGCCAACGGCCGCCATGCGGCGCGCCATCGCCGAAGCCGAAGTGGGGGATGACGTTTACGGTGAAGACCCCACCGTGCTCCGTCTGGAGGCACGAGTGGCCGAGCGGCTCGGCCTGGAGGCCGCCGTCTTCGTGCCCTCGGGGACGCAGGCCAACCAGTTGGCCATCGGCGCGCATTGCCGGGCGGGCGACGAGGTGCTCACCGAAGCAGGCAGCCACATCCTCCACTACGAAGGGGGCGCGGTGCCCGCCTTGTGGGGCGTGCAGCCGCAGCCGCTGCCAGGACAGCGCGGTCTGCTGTCGCCGGAGGACGTGAGCGCGGCCGTGCGCGAGGACAACATCCACAACCCGCGCACGCGCCTGCTGTCGCTGGAGAACACGCACAACCGGGGTGGTGGTTCGGTATGGCCGGTGGAGCGCTTCCGAGCCGTCGTGGAAGCGGCGCGCAAGGCGGGGCTGGCTGTCCACCTGGATGGAGCCAGGCTCTTCAACGCCGGTGTCGCCCTGGGCGTGCCGGTGTCCGCCTGGGCCGCGCTGACGGACACGACGTCCGTGTGTTTCTCGAAGGGCCTGGGCGCTCCGGTGGGCTCGGCCCTGGCGGGGCGCGCGGACGTCATTCGCGAGGCGCGCCGGCTGCGCAAGCGGCTGGGCGGTGGCATGCGGCAGGCAGGCATCCTGGCGGCGGCCGCGCTGCATGCACTGGAGCACCATGTCGAGCGGCTGGCGGATGACCATGCGAACGCCCGCAGGCTGGCCGCGGGGCTGGCGGAGCTGCCCGGCGTGAAGGTGGAGGCTTCGCGGGTGGAGACCAACATGGTCTTCGCGGAGTTCTCCCGGTCCGCTCTGGAGATGGTGGCGCGGCTGGAGCAGCACGGGGTCCTGACGAACCCCGCGGGGGCTCCTCGGACGCTGCGCCTCGTCACCCACCTGGATGTGTCCACTGCAGACATCGATGAAGCCCTGCAGCGCATCCGCCGCGCCGTGGGTTGAGCACACCCTTGGGGTGAAACGCGCGTCCGTGGACATCCCTGGGCGCGCACACGGGGTGGGGAAGGAGCGCTCCGGGCGGGCCATGGTAGGCTCGCACCGCCGTGCGCCGCCTCAGCCTCCTCGCCTTCGTTACAGCTTGTGCCTGCGCTACCCGTGGCGCGGAGCCGAAGATGAGTTTCGAGGAGCTCTACGCCACCTCGGCTTCGCAATCACGCGCGCCAGATGCAGCGCCTGCGCCCCTCCGAGTGCGCCCGCCCGCGCCGGAGACGGCTCCGGAGCTGCATGCCGTGCTCGCCGCCTTCGCGTCGCGAGCACAGGGCCTTCGTCAGCAGGTGGCGCGAGGCGGGACGATGCCCGCCGCCCAGGTGGAGAATTGGGAGCAGGTGACCTTCGCATTGGACGGCTTCCTGTCGCGTCCCGCGGCGCCGCGCGTCGGCTCGGGTGATTTGCTGCAGGCCCAGAGCGTCCTGGAGGCCGAGCTGGAGCGGGACGGCTTCACCTATGGCGACATGCCGGCCCCGCTGGCCGAGGCGGTGGTGTTGCGTGTGGGCCGGCTGGCGCTGCGCACCGCCGAGCTGCGCCGCCTGGAGCAGCCGCCCGAGCCTGCCGAGGAGTCGCTTCCGCGCTTCTCCTGGCCGGTGGATCCGGTGTCCGTCACCAGTCTCTTCGGCTACCGCTGGCACCCCGTGACAGGCGTGCACCGGCGCCACCTGGGCGTCGATCTGGCCGCGACGCAGGGCCAGCCCATCTACACGGCGGACAAGGGCGTGGTGCTGCGTGCGGGCCACAATGGCGACCATGGCCTCCAGGTGGAGGTCCAGCATGAGGGGCGCTGGGTGACGCGCTACAGCCACCTGTCCCGCGTGCTGGTGGACCCTGGCGAGGTGCTGGAGCGAGGCAACGCCGTGGGGCTCGCCGGGGAGACAGGGCTGGCCACCGGCGTCCACCTCCACTTCGAGCTGTGGCGTGACGGCCAGCCCATGGACCCGCTGGAGGCGCTGGTGGACGCGGAGCCGCCTCCGGAGCCCGTGCCGTCGGTGGCCCGTGGGCCCGTAAGCCGCTAGCCCGCAATGCAACAGGGGCGCCCCCTTCCAGGTGAGCGCCCCTGAGCGAAATCCCTCGGCGATGGCCTAGAGGGAGTTCTTCAGCTCCTTGGCGGGCCGGAAGCCGATCGTCTTCGACGCCTTGAGCTTCATCATCTCGTTGGTCTGGGGGTTGCGAATCTTGCGAGCCTTGCGCGACCGAACCGACCAGGTTCCAAAGCCGGGATAGCTGAAGCGGGCGTCTTTCTTCACCGCTTTACCGATATTGGTGAAGACGATGTCGAGGATCTGCGCCGCCGACTTCTTGGTGAGACGTGTCTGCGCCGCCACCACCTCGACGAGTTCTGCCTTGGTCATTACGCCCCTCCGTCCGTTGTCTGGCCTTGAAGTGCTTTAACCCGGCTGGTGGTAACAAATCGCTCTTTTCCCTGTCAATGCCGGCCGCGGTTTGAGGCCGGAAAATCGGCCTCCAGACGAAAAGTTGGCCCTCTGAAACACCGGGCGTAGGAAGAGGGTGGAGAGTCGCTTCCGATACATCATCACGACCCATCCGCAGTGAATTGGAAAAAGGCTGTGTGTGATCGTGTTTTGGAGAAAGTCTTTGGAATATTGATCACTTGCGAAGGGGGGCTGATCGCGGTCGCGTGAGCCCCGGCGGGAAGGCGCTAGGATGCTCGCTTGCGTGCGTTTTCGAACCTTCCTGCCTTTGATCCTGCTGCTCGCCAGCGCCTGCCGGAGCACTCCGCATCGCGGGGCGCAACCAGCCGCGTCGTCCCCGGCCTCTGGCACCCTCTGGGTGGACGCGGCTGGCGTGGAGCCTGGCGACGGCTCGCGTGAGCGCCCGCTGCGCCAGCTCGGCGAGGCACTGGCGCGGCCCGGAGTCCTGACCGTGCGGGTAGCCCCTGGGCGCTACACAGGGCCCTTCCTGATCCCATCCGGAGTTCGGGTGGAGGGGCAGGGGCCCGGGGTGGTGCTGCAAGCAGAGGGCGCTGCTCGCACGGTCCTTCTGGTGGGTGAGGGTGTGGGATTGTCGGATTTGGTCGTCCAGGGTGGGTTGTGGGGAATGGAGGTCACGGACGGCGGCCACGTCCGGCTGGCGCGGGTGGGCTTCAGCGGGCAGGTGACGGGAGCGGTGCGTGTGGAGGCCGGGCGGCTGGATGTGGAGGACAGCCGGTTCGAGGCGGCGCCAGCGGCCATGGTGGGGGTATTGCTGGAAAGCGGACGGGCCTCGTCTTCGGAGGGTGGCGAGCAATCGGCACCGCGCGGCGCCTCGTCCAAGCCCGAGGTGCTGTCGAACACGGACGGATCCATGCACGTACCTCACGACAGCGAGGCCGCCACGGATGCTGGAGCGCAGCAGGAAGGCCCGAGACATGCCGGAGCCACCGTGGAGGCGCACATCCGAGGAAGCTCCTTCACCGGCCCCTACCGTCGAGCCGTGCGGCTGCGCGGCGCGGACGTGCGGGCCACGTTGGAGGACCTCCAGTTCACGGGTGCCGCGACAGCAGTCGGCGTGGACGGTGCGTACGCTGAGGTGCGGCGCTCCACTGCGGAAGGCGGGCAGGCGGCGGCTTTCTCGGTGATGGACGGCACCCTCATCCTGGATGAGGTCTCCGTGACGGGGCACGAGTACGGCGTGTCCGCCATGCAAGCACGCAGGCTCGATGTGCACCGCTTCACGTCGGTGCGGGCCATTCGGGCCGGAATGGGGCTGCTGATGTCACGCGTCCGGCTCCGGGACATCGTGGTGCGGGACAGCGGCGCCTATGGCGGGCTTCAGTTCTCGGGCGGGGACCTGGACGTCCAGGGCGTTCGGGTGGACGGCGCCGCCGAGTACGGGGTGATGGTGCTGCGTGGGAAGCTGCGGCTTCGTGACGTGGACATCCGCCGGGTGCACACGGCGGACGGTGTCACCGGGGATGGCCTGCACCTGCGTCAGGTCGAAGCGGACGTGGAGGGCGTCGTGGTGCGAGATGCACAGGGGGCGTGTGTCCTCGCGGCGCAGAATGCCCGCGTGTCACTGCGGGGCGCGAAGCTGGAGACCTGCGGGTACGTGGGCCTGCTATCGGACACCCTGGCGCGTATGAACGCCGTCAACGTGGACATTCAAGGGGCGGCGACGGCGCTGGGCGCTCTGGGAGACGGAGAGCTGCGTGTGGAATCCCTCTCCGCGAGTGGCCTGGAGACGGGGTTCGTCCATGCCGAGTGCGAAGGCGCCACGCAGGTGTACCTGAAGAAATTTCGCTCTGAGGACACGCGGGGCCTCTCGGCGCGCTGTGTCCACGCCAGTCCGAAGTGAACCGGCACGACAGCCACGGTTACTCCCTCCCGCTAGATGCTTACGGGACGGAGCGCTCCGGCTCGCGAGGCTCTTCTTCCACTGGGTTGAGAGCGGGGGCGGTGATGGCGGCGGGCAGGGCGGAGGCATGGCGCTCCAGCCACTCGCGGATGACGGGATAGACCTCCGACGGCGCGCCGGTGCCGAAGATGAGGTCCCCGTGCCCGTAGTTCATCTTGTCGCCATGGTCCGTGCCGAAGATATGCAGTGTGCGGTCGGGCGCGGTGGCGAGCGCGAACTGCGACTCCACGTTGGCCGGTGTGGCCAGCCGGTCCGAACTGCCACCCATGATGAGCAGCGGAAGCTGGAGCTGTGCGATGCCAGCGCGCCAGTCCTTTGTGCGGTCGAAGGAGCGGAACATGTCGTGCTCAATCCAGTCCTGGAACTGAAGCAGCACCTTGCGGCTCATCGACGACATCATGTTCGCGTAGACCTGCCGCTGGATGCGCGGGGGGATGTGCTTGGGGTTCACCAGCAGGTCCGACAGGGGCAGGGTGATGTAGCCCAGGAACGGCGCGAGGCTGGCGCTCATCCACTCCTGCCGGAAGCGTGCGGGCCAGGCGGCACGGACGCCCATGGAGATGAGCGTGCGCAGGAAGGGCTCCGACTTGAAGTGCACGGGAGCGCCCAGCGCGAGCAACCCCGCAAGCTTCTCCCCGTGCGGGCCTTGCGCGACGCCGTAGCCCACCAGCCCGCCCAGGGAATGGCCGAGCCAGAAGGCGCATTTCGCACCCGTCTCCTTCAACGCCAGCTCCAGCAGCGCGGGTCCATCCTGGAGGATGTGGTCGTCGATGGTGAAGTCCGTGTACCTCCGACCTCGAGGCGGCCTGCGTGAGTGCCCGGTGCCGCGCCACTCGACGCTGAAGCAGTCGAAGCCCGCTTCGGTCAGGTAGTGCGCGACGGAATAGGGGGGCTCGAAGTCGAAGGTGAAACGGTTCGCCGCGAGCCCGTGACACAGCAGCACGGGCTCCTCGAATCGGCGCACGGCCGCGCGTCGCGCGTGAATCACCAGCTCCCATCCGTCCTCGCAGCGGGCGCGGAGGACCTGGGGCAACTCCGCCCTGGGTCGGTACCATCGTCGCACGGCCACGACCCAAAGGACGTTCCACAGAACGAGTGCGACCCCGGCGACCAGTACCCACACCACCCACCGCGAAGCATCCATGCATCCTCCTCTTCAAAAATAAAACCCTGCTAAGGTCGGTTCACCCGCCGTCCTGCCGCCGGGAAGTCACGGCCATCAGAGGAAGTCGAGGGAATGATGAAGTTGCGGAAACTGATGTTCGTGCTGCCGAATCTCTTCACCGTCACGTCCATTTTCTGCGGCTTCTACGCCATCACCTTGTGCACGGGGGACGCCGAACCGGTGCAGCTGTACCAGGCGGCCCTGGCCATCTTCTTCGCCATGTTCTTCGACGGCTTCGATGGCCGGGTGGCCCGGTTGACGAAGACGCAGAGCGACTTCGGCGTGCAGCTCGACAGTCTGGCGGACGTCATCTCCTTCGGAGCGGCGCCCTCTCTCCTGGTGTACAAGTGGGCGCTCGAGCCCCTGGGCTTCATGGGGCTGTTCATCGCGTTCTCCTTCGCGGCCTGTGGTGCATTGCGTCTGGCGCGCTTCAACGTGCTGGCGGCTCGCAACCCGCACGGAGGCGGTGGCAGCTTCTTCGTGGGCCTGCCCATCCCCGTGGCGGCCGGAATGCTGGTCTCCGTCATCATCTCCCACCATGCGGCGACGCAGGGGGAGCCCCTGGCCGAGAGCGCCGTGGTGCCCATGGCGGTGGCGGTGGCGGGCCTGGCGCTGCTGATGGTGTCGACGGTGCGCTACCGCACCTTCAAGGACACGCGTCCCAACCGGAAGAGCGCGCTGGCCTTCATGCTCGTGGTGGTGGGCGGCACGGTGATCGCCACGCAGTTGCACCCGGCCTGGGTGCTGGTGGCGTGCTGCGGCGCCTACCTGGCGCTGGGGCTGGTGGAGTCGGCGGTGCTGGTCCGCAGCCGGCTGGCCGCTCGCAAGGGGGCGGCCCCCTGCGCGGTGGCCGCGGTCGCGGTGGCCACGGTCATCGACGACGAGGAAGAAGAGGACGCGGAGTCCAGCCAGGGCAACGACGGGCCCGCGTACCTCTGACCTGGAGGACGCTGTTTCCCGCTCGGCCCCCTTCCAGACCAGGGGGCGTTGCGGCTTGAGTGCGCTTCGGTCCGTGCCCAGCCGTCCGGCTGCCGCTAGGATGCGCGGCCCATGCGCGTCGAGCTGCTGTGCACCGGTGACGAGCTCGTCACCGGCCTCATTACGGACACGAACAGCACGTACCTGGAGGCCCGCCTCTTCGACCTTGGCGTCAAGGTGGAGCGTGTGGTCCTGGTGGGTGACGTGCGGCCGGACATCACCCAGGCGCTGAAGGAAGCCGCGTCGCGAGCGGACGTGGTGGTGGTTTCGGGGGGCCTGGGGCCCACGGCGGACGACTTCACCCTCGAATGTGCCGCGGAGGCCGCGGGCGTGCCGCTGGAGGAGGATGCCCAGGTCCTCGACTGGCTGCACCAGCGCTACGCCGCGCGAGGCCTGTCGCCCAACCCGAGCGCCCTGCGCATGGCCCGCGTCCCCCGGGGCTCCGAGCCCGTGAGGAACCCCGAGGGCTCCGCGCCGCTCGTCGTGATGAAGCTGGGTGGCGCCCAGTTGTTCTTCCTTCCGGGGGTGCCCCGTGAGTTCAAGGCGCTTTTGGAAGGCGAGGTACTGCCGCGGATCCGCGCGGCGCTGGACGCCCGCCCCGAGCGCACCTACCGGGCCTTCCGGCTGCTGCGCACGGTGGGCATTCCGGAGTCGGAGCTCGACATGGCGGTTGCCCCCATGGGCCCCCGGCATCCCCGCATCGTGTTCGGCTTCCGCACCCACGCCCCCGAAAACCACCTGAAGCTGATGGCGGAGGCCTCCTCCCAATCGGAGGCGGATGCCGCGCTCGCCGCCGTGGAGGCGGAGTGCCGCCAGATGCTGGGAACGAAGCTCTTCGGTGTGGACTCGGAAGCGTACGCCGCGGTGGTCCTCGAAACGCTTCGTCGGGCGGGCGCCACGCTGGCGGTGGCGGAGAGCTGCACCGGCGGCCTCATCGCCCAGCAGCTCACGGCCGTGCCGGGCTCCAGCGAGGTCTTCATCGGCGGCGCGGTGGTGTACTCGGAGAAGATGAAATCCGCATGGGTGGGCGTTCCTCTCGACGTGCTCGCACGGCACACCGCTGTCTCGCGCGAGACGGCCGAGGCCATGGCGGAGGGCGTGCGCGATGCCTGTGGCACGACCTACGGCCTGTCGGTGACGGGATACGCCGGCCCTGGCGGCGGCACGCCGGAGGACCCCGTGGGCACCGTGTACTGCGCGCTGTCGGCGCCTGGCGTGCCCACCCGTTGTGAGCGCATCTCTGTCACCGGCGACCGCGACCGCGTGCGCCTGTTCGCCGCTTCCCACACGCTTGAAATGCTGCGGCAGCACCTGCTCGCCGCGCCCGCTACCCCATGAGCCGTTCCAAGTCCAAGCGCCCCCGTCCGCCCTCCTCCGAGCCGGGAGCTTCCGAACCGACCGCGCCAGGAGCGCCCGCTGTTGCGCCCGTCGCTCCGCACCAGGAGGCGGGGCCCGCAGCCACCAGCGCGCCAGTCCCTTCCGCCGAGCCCGAAGCCGCCCCGCCTTCGGTGTCACCGCCCGCGTCCTCACCGGGCACCCCCGTGTCGGGAGGGCTGCCGCTGAACGTCGCGCGTGTGTGGCTGTCCGCCTACCGCGTGGAGGTGGTGCTGTTCGTGGTCGCCTTCGTGGTGCTCGCCAGCTTCAGCTCCCAGCGCTTCCTGCGCCAGAGCGCCGCGCCTCACTTCGTCTATCAGGCCCAGGCGTGGATGGAGGGGCGGCTGGACGTGGACCCGCAGGTGCTGCCCAACATGGAGGACTGGGCCTGCGTCCGCATGGTGAACGGCGAGAAGGTCCGTTGCTCCGGACGCCCGCTCCCAACGGACCGCTGGTTCGTGAGCTTCCCGTCCTTCCCCGCGGTGGCGATGTTGCCCTTCGTCGCACTGCACGGCTACCAGTTCAACGACACCTCGTTCGGAGTCATCGTCGGTGCGCTGGCGGTGGCGCTCTTCTTCTCGTTGCTGCGCTTCCTGGCGAAGGAAGGGGAGACGGAGCGCAACCGCAACGAGAACGTGGCCCTGGCGCTCATCCTCGCCTTCGGCACCCTGTTCTTCTACTGCGCCATCCGGGGAGAGGTCTGGTTCAGCGCCGAGGTGATGGGTGTGGCGCTCACCTGTCTCTACGTGCGCAACGCCGTCCGGGCGCATCGTCCGCTGCTCGCGGGTCTGTTCTTCTCCATGGCGACGCTCACGCGGACGCCCTTGCTCTTCACGGGGCTCTTCTTCGTGCTGGAGGCGCTGTGTCCCGGGCCGGAGCCTCGCCTGGCGCAGCTCAAGGCCCTGGCGCGGAACTGGAAGCCCGCCGCGAAGAAGCTGGGGCTCTTCACGTTGGGCGCCGCGCCGCTGGCGGGGCTCGCGGCCGCGTACAACGTCTACCGCTACGGCCGGCTGAGCGAGTTCGGGCACGCATACCTCTTCAACAACCGCGTCAACGCGGACATCGACCGCACGGGGCTCTTCAATTGGGAGTACCTGCCACGAAACCTGGAGGCGGCCTTCCTCAAGCTGCCCTCGGTGTCCTTGTCTCCGCTGAAGCTGGGCTATGACCCGCACGGGCTGACGCTGCTGCTGACGCTGCCGCTGCTCGTCTTCCTGTTGGTGCCGAAGACGCGCCCGCGCCTGCATTGGCCGGTGTGGCTCACCGTGGCGGTGTGCGCGCTGCCCGGGCTCTTCTATCAGAACACCGGTTACATGCAGTTCGGCTTCCGGTTCAGCCTCGACTACACGCCCTACCTCCTCCTGCTCTTCGCATTGGGGGGCTGGTCCCTGCGGAATCGGGCGGTGATGGCCGCGGTGGCGCTTGGCGTGCTGGTGAACTTCTGGGGAGCTGTGGCTTTTCGTGGCTACACGGAACTTGTTCGGAACTGGTAGCGCCCCACGTTTCATGGGCTTGAATCCTTCGCGCTCCACGCGCAGATGAGAGACGTCATGCAACCACCCACTGGACAGCCGCCTCCCGGCAAGCGCTGGCACACCCGTGAGGACAGCGGCATCCGCCTCGACGCCAGGATGCGCTGGTGGCACGACGACGAGCCCATCCTCCATCCCAAGATCATCGAGCTCTTCAACGCCTCGCTCGTGCTGGATGACGCGGACCGCTACCAGCTCCGCATTGGCAACGACTGGTGCTTCATCCAGGTGGAAGGCGCCGCCTACGAGGTCCGGACGGTGGACGTCACCCCCGATGAGCGGTTGTCCGTGCGCCTGAGCGACCGCACCGCCGAGGCGCTGGACGTCGCCAGCCTGCATCTGGACGCGGACGGCGTGTTGTCCTGCCGAGTGAAGCAGGGGCGGGCCCAGGCGCGCCTCTCGCGCGACGCGCAGTACCAACTCGGACAGCTCCTGGAGGAAGGGCCCGACGGCGGGCTCGTGCTGAATGTCGGTCAGCGCAAGCTCGCCGTCCCGGTCGAACTGGACGCGTTGGCGTCCTCCGTCTAGGCCGCGACCTCCACCGGCGCGGGCGAGGAGGGCAGGGCGGAAGTCCCCGTAAGCTCCTTGCCCAGCGCTTCCAGCACGTCGGGATGTTCGCGCAGCCACTCGGCGGCGCGCTCCCGGCCCTGGCCGATGCGCTCTCCGCGCAGGCTGAAGTGGCTCCCCGACTTCTCGATGAGGCCCGTGGCCACGCCGAGGTCGAGCACTTCCCCCACGCGGTGGATGCCGCTGCCGTACATGAGGTCGAACTCCGCTTCCTGGAAGGGCGGGGCGACCTTGTTCTTCACCACCTTCACGCGGGCCTTCGAGCCCACGACGGCATCGCCGTCCTTGATGTTGCCCGTGCGGCGAATCTCCATCCGCACGGATGCGTAGAACTTCAGCGCATTGCCACCCGTGGTGGTTTCCGGATTGCCGAACATCACGCCAATCTTCATCCGAATCTGGTTGATGAAGATGATGCAGGTGCCTGAGCGGCTCACCGCGCCCGTCAGCTTGCGCAGCGCCTGACTCATCAGCCTCGCCTGGACGCCCATGTGCGCGTCCCCCATCTCGCCCTCGATTTCGGCCCGTGGCACCAGGGCCGCCACCGAGTCGACGACGATGAGGTCCACCGCGCCGGAGCGCACCAGGTGCTCCGTGATTTCCAGCGCCTGTTCGCCGGTGTCGGGTTGCGATACGAGCAACTCCTCCACACGGACGCCCAGCTTTCGCGCGTAGGACACATCCAGCGCGTGCTCCGCGTCGATGAAGGCCGCCACGCCACCCGCCGCCTGGACCTGTGCAATCGCATGCAGGGTGAGCGTCGTCTTGCCCGAGGACTCGTTCCCGAAGACCTCCACCACACGGCCCCGGGGATAGCCGCCCACGCCCAGCGCGCGGTCCACTCCCACCGAGCCGGAGGGGATGACGGCGACCTTCTGTTCGCGTGCTTCCCCGCCCAACGTCATCACCGAGCCTCGTCCGAACTGCTTCTCGATGCTCGCCACCGCCGCCGCCACCGCCTTCAGCTTCTCCGCCAGCTTGCTCATCGCGTCTGTCACTCCCTCGCCGCCCTTGCTGTGTTGGATGCCGCCTCCAGGGACGCCGTCATGGCGCCGCCAGCGCGGCGTACAGGCAGGTGAGCAACACCTGTGCCGCCCGCTCCTCCCGCTGAGAGACGGGAGTGCAGGTGTCCGGGTACGTGGCTGTGTGTCCAGGAGTGCGGAGTGTGCGCTCGCCACTCCGGCAGTCGGATGAGAAACAAGCATGGGAGCCCATGCTTGGCGGCATGGCGCATGGCGCTTTGCGTTGAAGATGGGCTGGACGGGTATGACCTTCCCTGCGTGAGCCCGAAATCAAAGCGCGAAGACCTGCCCCACGTGGTCATCCTCGGCGGTGGTTTTGCCGGCCTCTACGCCGCCCGCCATCTCTACAAGGCACCCGTGCGCGTCACGATGGTGGACCGGCAGAATCACCACCTGTTCCAGCCTCTGCTCTACCAGGTCGCCACGGCGACGCTGAGTCCCAGCGAGATTGCGGCGCCGCTCCGGGCGGTGCTGGGGCACCATCAGGTGGCGGTGGTGCTGGCGGAAGTGACGGGCGTGGATACGGCTGGCAAGCGCGTGCTGCTCTCCGACGGAGAGCTGAACTACGACTACCTCGTCATCGCTACGGGGGCCACACACTCCTACTTCGGCAATGACGCCTGGGCTCAGTTCGCCCCCGGCCTGAAGTCCATCGAGGACGCGCTGGCGATTCGCCGGCGGATCCTGGTGGCCTTCGAGCTGGCGGAGCGGGAGACGGACCCGGAGATTCGCCGCTCGCTACTCAACTTCGTCATCATCGGCGCCGGACCCACGGGGGTGGAGCTCGCGGGCTCGTTGGCGGAAATCAGCCGGCATTCGCTTCATGGCGACTTCAGGAACTTCGATCCGCGGGACGCGCGCATCATCCTCATCGAGGGCGTGGACAAGGTCCTGCCCGTCTATCCGGATGACCTGTCACAGAAGGCCTGCCGCACACTCGAGAAGCTGGGGGTAGAGGTCCGTACGGGAGCTCGGGTCACCAACATCACCGAGCAAGGGGTCTTCATCGGGCAGGAGTTCATCCCCGCGAGGACGGTATTGTGGGCCGCGGGCGTGGCGGCATCGCCGGTGGCGAAGTCGCTGGGCGTCGAACTCGACCGGTCCGGGCGCGTGCTCGTCACTCCTGAGCTGACCGTGCCGGGCCACGACGATGTCTTCGTCGTCGGTGACCTGTCCTTGCTCAAGGATGCGGAGGGCAAGCCGGTGCCAGGCCTTGCTCCCGTGGCCATGCAGGAAGGCAAGCACGCCGCCCACAACATCCGCCGCCAGTTGCAGGGCAAGCCGATGACGCCCTTCTCGTACTGGGACCGCGGCTCCTATGCGGTGATTGGCCGAGGCCACGCGGTGGGCATTGCCTTCCGCAGCTTCAAGCAGGCGGGCTTCGGTGCCTGGATGGCCTGGCTGCTCATCCACATCACCTTCCTCATCGGCTTCCGTAGCAGGCTGGCGGTGCTGCTCAACTGGGCCTACTCGTACCTGACGTTTGGCAAGTCGGCGCGCATCATCACCGGCCCTTCGCCTCGCCTGGACCGGCTCCAGCCCACCCACGCCTTGCCGGAGGGTGGGCAGACACCGTCCATCCCGGAGCCCCGCTTCCAGACGACGGCGTCTCACGTGGAGCCCGCGACGACCGGGACGCACTGACGCGCGCGATGGCCCTCAGCCATCCAGGTCCTCCAGCGGGCTGGCCCTGCCGGAAGGTCCGGTGTTCCGCCAGGCGGCGTCCTCCGGCGGAGGGGCAGGGCGGGCTCCGTGAAGCTTGCCTTGCATCGCCCCTCGCCGGTCCAGCATGCGGCAGTTGATGGCGAGCTGCATGTCGGTCTGCTCGATGCGGTCGCGTCCCTCGAGGTCCGCCCGTGTAAGCGCCAGTTTCATGATGCGGTCATGGGCTCGCGCGGACAGGCCGAACATCCGCACCGCTTGCTGCAGCATGTGCTCGGCCCGTTCGCTCATGGCGCAGTACCGGCGCAGCAGGTGCGAGGGAAGCTGCGCGTTGCAGTGGATTCCCGGCTCATCGCGATAGCGGGCGCGTTGACGCTCGCGCGCGACCTGGGCCCGCTCGCGGTAGTAGCGGCTCGAGGGCTCTTGGACCGTCGAGCGGGCCATGTGGTGATACTCCACCGGGCGCGTCTGCAGGCTGATGTCGATGCGGTCCAACAGGGGCCCGCTTACGCGCGTCATGTAGTCGAAGACGCGCTGCTCGCCGCAAGTGCAGGAGCGGCTGGGAACGTTGTAGTAGCCGCAGGGGCAGGGGTTCATCGCGGCCACCAACATGACCCGGCAGGGATAGGTGATGTTCTGGTTGGCGCGTGCCAGGTGGATGACGCCTTCCTCCATGGGCTGGCGCAGAACCTCCAGCACGTTCCTCCGGAACTCTGGAAGCTCGTCGAGGAAGAGCACGCCGTTGTGCGCCAACGAGAGTTCGCCAGGCCTCGCCGAGAGGCCGCCGCCAACCAGGCCTGCGTCGGAGAGGGTGTGGTGGGGCGCGCGGAACGGGCGCTCGCGCATCAACGCGTGGCCTTCGCCCAGCAAGCCCAGCACCGAGTAGACCTTCGTCACCTCCATGGCCTCGGTGAACGTCATCTCCGGAAGGATGCCGGGCAGGCGCCGCGCCAGCATCGTCTTCCCCGAGCCCGGTGGCCCGGACATCAAGACGTTGTGGCCCCCCGCCGCGGCGATTTCGAGGGCGAGCTTCAGGTCGGCCTGCCCGCGGACATCGGACATGTCAGGCGCCTGTCCCGTGGGCGCCAGAAGACTGGGTTCACGTTGCCGCGTGTACGGCGTGATGTTGCAGGCTCCCGTCAGGTGGTTGACCGCCTCCCGCAGGGTCTTCACGGGAAAGACGCGCAGTTCTTCGACGAGCGCGGCCTCCGCGGCATTGGCCCAGGGCACCATGACGCCTTCGAAGCCACCGTTGAGCGCCGCCACCGCCAACGGAAGCACTCCTTTGATGGGACGGAGCGTGCCGTCCAGGGACAGCTCGCCTCCGAAGAGAAGCCGTTCCAGCGGGGCTTCATCCATCAGTTTCGCCGCCGCTAGGACGCCCAATGCAATCGGCAGCTCGAACGCCGCGCCTTCCTTCTTCAAGTCCGCGGGCGCCAGATTCACGGTGATTCGCTTCTGGGGAAGCTCGAAGCCCGTGTTCTTCAGCGCGGAGATGACGCGGACCTTCGATTCCCGGACCGCGCCCTCTGCCTGCCCCACGACGTTGAAGTAGGGGAGGCCGAGCGCCATGTCGACCTCACACTCCACCACCACCACGTCGATACCCATCAACGCCCCCGACCGCACCCTCGCCAACATGTCCCGTCCTCTCGCCGTGCAGCGCGAAGTCCTTGAGCAATGCACGTACCGGGGCCCACCCCAGGCGTAGGCCCGCGCTCGCCAATCCGCGCCGACGGATGCCCATCCCAGCCTCGGGAGCTTGAGTTTCAGCCCCGTGGTATTTGTGAAGCCAGGGCTAGCCATGCCCTGACGAGTCCGGTAGCGTTTCACCCACCTTGGGGGACGCTATGGGGGCAAAGGCCGCAGTGGAATCGGGGGTCGTTCAGCAGCGCCGGCAGGTTCGTATCCGCCGGGCGGACATCAAGCGTGGCCAACGGATGAAGGTGGCGTTTGGCGTGTTCCGCTTCTGCCTCTACGGCATGGTGGGGCTCAGCGCCGAAATCTTCTTCTACAACCTGGTGCGCATCGCCCAGCACGTGCCGTTGCTGGAGGCGCTCTTCCGCTTCCAATGGCGCGTGGACGACCGGTTGGGGCTCAACGCTATCTGGGATACGCCCATCTCCACGGCGTATGGACAGTGCTCGCTGTGGATGTTCGTCATCTACGGCGTGGCGTGCTTCTTCTTCATCGAGCCGCTCTATCGCTGGATGCTGTACCAGCACACGGGCTTGCGAGCCGCTGTGTACGGCGTGGTCATCCTGCTCTTTGAAGGCTTCTCCGGCGTCATGCTGGAGCGGCTCACGGGATACCGCATCTGGTACTACGCGGATACCGGCGCCATTCTCTGGCAGATGACCTCGCTCTACATCCTGCCCATCTGGATGGTGACGGGCCTGCTGGCGGAGTTCATCTACAGGGAGCTGATGGACCCCGACCTCCTGGCGGCCTTGGAGTCTCCGCTGCCCGCCACGCCGGAAGAGACCGAGGCCTCGTTCCAGTTGATTCGGTAGACGCAGGCGTGGCCGTCGTAGCCGGACATCTCGATGACGATGTCCTGCGCACCGGCCACCCGCAGCCCCGCGTGGATGATGCCCGCGGTGAAGGCAGGGTAGGGGCCTACTTCGTTCATCCAGAGCTCGAACTGGGTGGGCCCCAGCTCACGCAGCTTGGATTCCGTGTAGTTGTTGCCAGCCCGGAAGTTCTGCGTGGCCCGCATCAGCGTCCTGCGGGGCCCCAGCACGCGAAGCAATGAGAGGACGGCGCGTCCCAGCATCGTCTCGCGGAAGCCTTCGATATAGGCCTCTCCCAGCTTCCAGGTGCCCTGCTCGAGCGGGAGTTGGGGAAAGAGCTCCTCCGACGTGATGCGAAGGAACGTCATCCACGCGTCGAAGGTGTAGGCCGGCCGGAGCTTCTGCTCCACATCGAGCCCTGCCTGCCGCAGGCGTGCCTTGCACTCTGGCGTCAGGCGCCCGTGCAGTGCCCGCAGGAACAGGGCTTCGATGGTCTGCTCAAAAATGAGAAGCTCGTCGGCCATGAGGAGTGAACTCTAGCCGACGAGCTTCTCGATGTGAACCACGTACCCACCCGGAGCGTAGGCTCCGGAAGAGGAGTTTCAGGGCGTGGGTGCGGGGGGCAGGGCCGGCGTATCGACCGACGTGCCCTGGATGATGGCGTTCTGTGGCAGCTCCGTGGCCATGCCCAGCACTTTCGCACCAGCGGCCTTCGCGCCGTCCAGCGCGGTGATGAGCCGCCCGTAGTTGGTGGCGTCATCCGCCATGAAGAAGACGACTTTGTCGTCGGCCTTCTTGGCGGCCAGCATGCGCTTGAGCCGCGTCACGTAGTCGGCGGGGGCAATCTTCTCCGTGTTGATGGAGTAGCCACCGTCCTTGTCGAGCTGCACCACCAACTGCTGGTCGTCCGGGTCGGGAGGCGTCGGCTCCTGTTCGACCTCGGTGTCCGGCACGCGCACCACGATGTCCTTCTCGAGGAGCGGCGTGACGACCATGAAGATGATGAGGAGCACCAGCACCACGTCGACCAGCGGCGTGACGTTGATCTCCGAGTTCGGCTGCGCCTGGGGCTTGACCCACTGTCGTTGCTTGCGGCCGGCCATTACTTCTTCTCCTCGACGCCCAGGGAGATCTGCTTGGCCTTGGACTTGCGGGCCACGTCCAGCACCTTGCGCACGTCACCAACGCTGAGCGCGTTGTCGCCCTTGAGCAGGATCTTCTTGCCTGGATCCTTCAACATCTCCTCGGTGAGCTTCTCCTGGAGCCCTTTCTCATCCACCTGGTCGTTCTCCACGAACACCTTCTTGTCCGGGGTGATGGAGAGGATGAGCGGGTCGGATTCCTTCCCTTTTCCTTCCTTCTCGATCTCGGTGGCCTTCGGGAGCTCCACGGACTTGCCACGCTGGAGCATCGGGGTGACGACCATGAAGATGATGAGGAGTACCAGCACCACGTCGACCAGCGGCGTGACGTTGATGTCGCTCTTGACGCTCCCCTTGGGGCCTGCTGACATTCCCATGTCTTTACCTGTTTCCTGGTAAGGTGCCCGCCTTCACGGTGGGCCTCCAGCGCCCCGAAGAAGAGCTGGAGACAGGGTCACCGTGAAGGGCATCGGGTCGTCCCCGACTCGCCCGGGACAGCTCAGGCGGCGTTCGAGGAGTGCGCGCCACCACCCAGGTGGCGGGCAACCACGTCCAGGAACTCGTTGGACGACTCGGAGATATCCACCGAGCGCGCGTCCACCCAGCCCTGCAGGAAGTTGTACGCCATCACCGCGGGGATGGCCACGAGCAGACCGAAGGCCGTGGTGATGAGCGCCTCGGCGATACCGGCGGAGATGGTGCCGAGACCACCGGAGCCCGCCTGCGCCATCAGCTGGAAGGCGTTGACGATACCCATCGTGGTGCCGAGCAGACCGACGAACGGCGCCGTGGAGCCGACCGTGGCCAGCAGACCCAGACCGCGCTTCATGCTCTGGACCTCACGCTGCGCCTGACGCTCCAGCGCGCGCGCCACCGACTCCACCGCCACGTCCTTATTGTTCGGGCTGATCCGGTACGCCGTCAGTCCGGAGTTGATCACCCGGCCCAGGTGGCCCACATCCTTGCCCAGGTTGGTGTTGGCGGCCGTGTTCAGGTCGCCTTTGGCCAGGATGGCACCCATCTTCGCGGCGAAGTTGCGGCTGTCAGACCGGGTCTTGCGGAAGACAATCATGCGCTCCGCCAACACGACCAGCGAGGCGATAGACATGATGCCCAGGGTGAAGATGATCATGCGGGCGAAGAGGCCCGTGTGATCCCAGATTTCTGCGAGAGTGAATTGCATGGTTGGGTTGAGCGCTCCTCCTCACGAGCGCGGGGTAGTCAGCAATACGCCTCGAGACGACGCGCCCGGACTCAGCGCGGCAGCTTGAAGTTCAGGGTGAAGGTGTAGTCCACCTGCACAGGACGGCCCTGGAACGTGACCGGCTTGTAGCGCGACGACGCCAGCGCGTCCAGGACGGCCCGGTCCATGTGGGGCAGGGGCTTGATGATCCGGCAGTTCTCCACTCGACCTTCCACGGTGACGATGCACTTCACGATCATCGTTCCCTGGACGCGAGCCTCGAGCGCCTCACGAGAGTACTCGGGCTGAGGACCGGACAGCTTCTCCGGCCGCGTCATGCCCGCACCGAACGGAAGCACGTCGGTTCCCGTCCCGCCAAGCTGGCCGCCGACCACGCCGCCAATCACACCACCGACGACACCACCGACGACGCCGCCGACCACGCCACCTTCCACGCCGCCCTCGACGGCTTCTTCACTCGCCTCTTCTTCTTCAGAAGGAGGCTCTTCGGAGGGCTCCACTTCCTTCGGGACCTCCTTCGGAATCTCCTTCGGCTGGACGATGGCGTCCGGCTTCTTGGGCTTCTTCGGCTGCGTCTTCGGCTTGCTCGAAGAGGCAGGAGGCGGTGGAGGAGGAGGGGGCGGCGGAGGCGGTGCCATGGTCGCCTTCAGCGTGACCTCAATCTCCTTCTCCTCCTCGACGGGCGGTCGCGTCGACAGCCAGATGGAGAGGCCGAACAGCGCCACATGGAGGATAACCGAGACAGTAGCCCCGACGCCGAATCGCGACTTGGGCCCCTGACCACGGTCAAGGACTGAATCGAACATGCACTAGACTCCTCTTCACCAGTGGACACCCATTGGCGACGCTCCGCCCGGATGAAAGGGCGCGCTACCATACAGAAACGCGTTCCAGGTTCAAGCAAGCACGGTCGACGGACGGGGCGTGATCGCGCAATTGCCCCACTGGTTACCAAAAAGCAACGGTCTATTGACAACTGCTCGACCTCGGATATTTTCCCGGGTCATTTTCACTTGCAGCCCACCTTGGAGGGGTCTGGTATGCACTTGAACCGAGTGCTCCGGGAAACCGGAGTTGTTGTCGCCGCAGGTCTGCTGTACGGATCCGCGGCTTTCGCACAGTCGAGCACGATCATCGGTACTGTGATCGACGCTCAGAGTCGGCAGCCTGCCGCTGACGTCGTTGTGACCGCCACCTCGCCCAACCTTCAGGGTGAGCAGACGGTCGTCACCGACGCGCAGGGTAACTACCGCATCCCCCAGTTGCCCCCCGGCGACTATACCCTGCGGTTCGAGAAGGAGCAGTTCAAGCCGTACGCGCGCTCCGCCATCCAGCTGCGCCTCAACCGCACCATCCGCGTCAACGTGGAGCTGCTCCCCGAGGCGCTCGGTGAGGTGGTTGAGATCGTCGGCGCGCCCCCGACCATCGACGTGGGTTCCACGACGATGGGCGTGAACGTCGATCAGGAGTTCATCAAGCGCATCGCTGTTGCGCGTCCGGGTGGTAAGGGCGGCGCGACCCGCTCCTTCGAGTCCCTGGCCGAGCTCGCGCCTGGCGCCCAGAACGACAACTACGGCGTGTCCATCAACGGCTCGACCTCGCCTGAGAACGGCTACGTGGTGGACGGCCTGTCCACGAACGACCCGGCCTTCGGCGTGAACGCCAGCCCGTTGAGCATCGAGTTCGTGCAGGACGTGAACATCATCACCGGCGGTTACATGCCGGAGTTCGGCCGGTCAACCGGCGGCGTCATCAACGCGGTCACCCGGTCGGGCTCCAACGAGTTCCACGGCTCCGTGTTCGCGAACTGGACGCCGGGCACCCTCGAGGGTACCCGCAAGCAGATTCGTGAAGAGGGCACGGTCATCACCGGCCAGAACCAGCTGCAGAACCTGGGCGACTTCGGCGCCACCCTCGGTGGTCCGATCCTCAAGGACAAGCTGTGGTTCTTCGCCGGCTTCGCGCCGTCGTTCACCCGCTACCAGCACACCCGCACGCTCAACGCGCTGCGCGTCGATGACGCGGGCAACCCCATCCGGGACGAGACCGACTTCTCGGTCGTGGATCCGATCCCCGGCTCCGCCACGAACTACTACGCCGACTCCCGTACCATTCAGTATATGGGTAAGTTGACGTACCTCATCAACCAGGACCACAACGTGTCGTTCGCCCTGAACGGCACGCCGACCTCGACGGGTGGCCTTGGGAAGCTGAGCGTCAATCCCCAGTCGGGAGGCCTGCCGGGCGTGCTGGCTTCCCGTCCGGGTGACTTCGGTCTCACGGAGACGAAGGCCAACACGACGTCGATGGCCCTGAAGTACGCCGGTGCCTTCGCGGACAAGAAGGTCCTCGTTGATGCGAACCTCGGCTGGTTCCACCAGACCGCGTCCACCCTGCCGGGTGACGGCAGCAACCTGGGCGATCGCACGGGCCTGGCTGGCTACTCGCGGATGGTGTACACCAACCCGCGCCCGCTGACCCTGTTCGAGTCCCTGCCCGCCGGGCAGGAGGGTGCCTGCGGCAGCACGCCCGAAGAGCAGCTGATCCGCTGCCCGGTGACGGGCTACGCGGTGGGCGGCCCTGCCTTCATGAGCGACCAGACGCTGGATCGCTACCAGGCCAACGCGAAGGCCACCTACCTGCTGAACGCGCTGGGCACCCACGTGTTCAAGGCTGGCGTGGACGTCGAGTTGCTGTCGTTCGACCAGGTGAAGGCGTACGGCGGCGGCGTGTACTACCAGGAGGCCACGTCGGGTTGGACTGCGGCCCAGGGCCCGGCGCTGAGCGACGCCCGTCGCTACGGCTACCAGACGGGGCCGGACTCCGCGGTCACGCAGCTCACCCAGGTCGCCAAGACGACCAGCACCACGGTTGGTGGCTTCCTCCAGGACTCCTGGTCCATCGCGAACCGCGTGACCCTGAACCTGGGCGTCCGGTACGACGTGCAGGCGCTCTACGGCGGCAACGGTGACCTCTCGCTGCTGCTCGGCAATCAGTGGTCGCCGCGTATCGGCGCCATCGTCGACCCGTTCGCCAACGGCCGCGCGAAGGTGTTCGTGAACTTCGCTCGCTACTACGAGCAGGTTCCGCTCAACCTGATGGACCGCGCGTTCCCGGGTGAGAACCGCATCAGCGCGCGTCGCTCGCTCGCGGAGCCCGGCCAGGGCACGGCGACCTCGTGCGACCCGTCCAGCTTCGAGAGCCAGCAGGCCACCTGCGCCGGTGACGGCAATCTGCTCGCGATCCCGGAGAGCAGCCGCAACGTGAACCGCTTCTACACGGGCGGCACGGCAGCCGGCACGCCGGTCGACCCGGACCTCAAGGCCCAGTCGTCCGACGAAATCGTGGTCGGCGCCGAGTACGAAGTGCTGGCGAACACCCGCCTGGGTGCGAGCTACACGCACAAGGACATGAACTCGGTCATCGAGGACATGAGCCGCGACGACGGCAACACGTACTTCCTTGGTAACCCTGGCAGCGGCTTCGCTGGTGAGTTCCCGACGCCGGTTCGTAACTACGACAACGTCACCGTCTACCTGAACCGTACGTTCGCCGACGGCTGGCTCGCCCAGGCCAACTACACCTGGTCGCGCCTGTACGGTAACTACCCCGGTCTGTTCCGTCCTGAGACGGGCCAGCTCGACCCGAACATCCTCTCGGACTTCGACCTCATCGAGCTCCTGGAGAACCGCACGGGTCTGCTGCCGTTCGACCGCACGCACCAGATCAAGGTCTTCGGTGCGAAGGAGTTCAACATCTCGAACGCCCTGTCGGCGAGCGTGGGTGTCTCCTATCGCGGTAACTCGGGTACGCCGATCAACTACTGGGGCAGCCACTGGGCCTACCTCCAGGACGAGTCCTTCGTGCTCCCCCGTGGCGCTGGCGGCCGTACGCCGTGGATCAACACCATCGACTCCAACATTGGCGTGAACTACCGCGTCAGCAAGGACAGCGTGGTGTCGTTCACCCTGGACGTGTTCAACCTCTTCAACTTCCAGGGCGTGAACACGGTCGACCAGACGTACACCCTGCGCGACATCAAGCCCATCCCGGGTGGTACGCCTGCGGACCTGGAGAACCTCCCGGGCCGCGTGGAGTTCCAGGATGAGGCGCAGCGTGACGAGCCCTTCGGCACTGTCGACGGCGACGTGAACAAGAACTTCAAGAACCCGACCTCGTACCAGGCGCCCCGTCAGGTCCGCTTCGGCATCCGGTACACGTTCTAATCCCAGGCCCAATCACGGAATCGGAACATCAGTCACATGACCAAGAACATCGTGAAAACTGCGTTGGTTCTCCTGGGCACGGGAAGCCTGCTGACGGGTTGCAGCTTCGATCAGCCTGAAGTCGGTTGCTTCGTGCAGGAGTCTCCCCACTGGGCCGTGAAGTACGACCAGGTGGAGGCCCCTCGGGATGCCGCTGGCAATGCGTGCGACACCGTCGCTCCGCCCGCGGAGATGGTGGGTGTGTACCGGTACATCAACCTCGATGACGGTACGGCGAAGCTCGCCCTCCGCCCTCAGGGCTTGGCGAGCCGTGGCACCGCGGACGAGACCACAGACCAGAGCGAGCAGTCCGCGCTGGGCGACCTGGCGAATGACCGCGACGCCGAGGACTTCTGCAACGCGCCGAGCTTCCCGGCGGCTCGCGTCAACGTGGCCTCCCCGGCGAACCAGATCGTGTACCAGTACGCCAATGTTCGCGTGTACTCGGCGCCTTCGGCTCCGGGCACCCAGATGACGGGTGAGCTGACCTACACGAACAACGGCTGCACCTCGAAGTACGTGATGAACGCCATCTGGCCGGCCGTCGGTTGCGACCCCGAGTCGGATGCCCCTGCGGACAACTGCGGTCCGGGCTCCGGCCTGAACCCGGACTTCGCGGCGACGTGCATCACCACCGCGAACTGCGCCATCTTCGCGGGCGCGGATAACTGCTGCGTCCCGACGAACCAGGTCCCGTCGTTCAAGTAGTCGAACAAGTCGTCTGCTGAACCGCGCCACCCCACCTGGGTGGCGCACCTCGGCCCCGGCGGTCTCTCCCCACATGGGAGTGGCTGACCGGGGCCGCGGTGTTTAAAAGGCTGGACCTGTACTGGAGGCACATGGAGGGCCGTTACTCACTCATCGAGCGCGTTCGCAGCTTGCTGGCGGACGAACAGGGCACGCTGCACAAGGCGGCGCCCTACCGGGTGGCCCTCTGCTACCCCAGCCCCTACCACGTGGGCATGAGCTCGCTTGGCTACCAGGCCATCTACCGTGAAATCCACGAGCATCCTGGCGCGACGGCCGAGCGCGTCTTCCTCCCGGATGACGTGGACGCCTTCAAGCGCACCCGGACGCCGCTCTTCACCTGGGAGTCCCAGGCCCCTGTCGCTGACTTCGACATGCTGGCCTTCTCCGTGGCGTATGAGCTGGAGCTGACGGGGCTCTTCTCAATGTTGGAGCTGACGGGCATCCCGCTCCTGGCGGAGGAGCGCCAGGATGGCCGCTATCCGCTCGTGGTGGGCGGCGGGCCGTTGACGTTCTCCAACCCGGATCCGCTGGAGCCCTTCGTGGACGTGCTCGTCCAGGGCGAGGCGGAGGATTTGATCCACCTGCTGGTAGAGGCCGCGGCGACCATGGACCGCGAGGCCCTCCTGGCGCACCTGGCGCGCATCCCGGGCTTCCGCGTGCCCGGGCGGGGCGGAGCGCGGTACCACGTGGCCAAGGCCACGGATTCACGGCTGCCTGCCCGGTCGCAAATCGTGACACCGCACACCGAGCTGCGCTCGATGTTCCTCATCGAGCCGGAGCGGGGCTGCTCCCGGGGCTGCCATTACTGCGTCATGCGGCGCACCACGAATGGCGGCATGCGCACGGTGCCGCCGGAGCGGATCCTGTCCCTGATTCCGGAGCATGCCCGCCGGGTCGGGCTGGTGGGCGCGGCGGTGACGGACCATCCGCGCATCGTCGAGTTGCTCCGGACGATTGTGGATTCAGGCCGTGAGGTGGGGGTGTCCTCCCTGCGCGCGGACCGGCTGACCCAGGATCTGGTGGATCAGCTCCGGCGGGGAGGGGCCACCAACCTCACGGTGGCGGCGGACGGCCCGTCACAGCGCCTGCGGGACATGGTGGACCGGAAGCACTCGGAGGAACAGATTGTCCGGGCCGCGACGTTCGCCCGCACGGCGGGGATGAAGCAGCTCAAGGTGTACAACGTCGTGGGTCTGCCGACCGAAGAGGACGCGGACATCGACGAGCTCATCCGCTTCACCAGCGAGCTGTCCCGCATCCTCCCGGTGGCACTGGGCGTGGCGCCTTTCGTGGCCAAGCGGAACACGCCCTTGGATGGCGCTCCCTTCACGGGCATTCGCGAGGTGGAGGGGCGGCTGGAGCGACTGCGCAAGGGGCTCCGGGGGCGCGCCGAGGTGCGCCCGACGTCCGCGCGCTGGGCCTGGGTGGAGTACATGCTGGCTCAGTGCGGTCCGGAGGCGGGGCTGGCGGCCATGGATGCCTGGAAGGCCGGAGGGAACTTCGCGGCCTGGAAGCGGGCCTTCGACGCCCGGGACTGCGAGCCGTACCTGGCCCGGCGGGTGGAGGACGGTCGGCGCAACCCCGTCCTGTGGCCCACTGTGCCGAGGACCGCGCCCCCGGCGTCCGCCGCCTGACGTGGGATTGCACGTGGTGGTGCACGTCCGCCCCGGCTTCCGCTAGAAGGCCGCTTGGCGCGCCGATGGCCGGCGTCCAGGGCAGCGGAGATCCAGGTGAGCACGCAGCGAGTGGACAAGTCGTGGCAGCAGAAGGGCCTGAAGGAGTACTCGACGGAGGCCCTGCTCGGGACGCTCGGCCATTACGGCATTGCCGTGGGCGAAGACGACTTCCGCAAGCTGGCGGAGACGGCCTTCCCGCTGGGCATTGCCCAGCAGTGGCGGCCGCAGTGGAAGGGCACCGGCCCCTTCAAGGACTTCGCGGTGGCGGCGGCGGTGGAGCTGTGGAGCCGCTGGCTTCCGGACCGCGTGGCGCCCATGGAGATGGCCGACACGCTGGCGAACCTGATGCAGCAGCTGTCGTTCCTGTTGGGTGGGCGGCAGGACGCGGCGGTGGACGCCGCCTTCGAGAAGATGAACGCGGTGCGCGCGAAGATGCCGCTCGACGAGAAGGGGGCGCCGCAGGAGCGCTTCATGCGCGAGGCGCTGGCGCCCTTCACGGAGAAGCAGGCCGAAATCTTCGACAGCCTCGCAGAGGCGCTGGCGTCGTCGGGCCACGTGGGCCACGCGGAGTCCTTCGCGGACCTGGAGGAGTTCCTCCTGCCGGACCGCCGTGGAATCTCGCGCGCCATCGTCCGCGCGGCGAAGGGTGAGCTGGGGCCTGCCACCGAGGACATGGTGAAGCTCACCGAGGACACCGAGCGCTCGCCCATCGCGCGCCTGCTGGCGGTGGATGGCCTCATCCACATCAAGGCGCACGGTCAGGCGGCGGCGGCGGCCCGCACGCTGCTTGCGGCGGCGGAGAACGGCGGTGACCTGCACCTCGCGCTGGACCTCGTCCCCCGCCTGGAGCACGTCTACAAGGCGCAGAACGACCGCGAGTCGCTGCTGGAGCTGATGGGCATCTCCGAGCGCCTGGAGGCGGCCCACGACAAGATTCACCCCGGCCACCGCCGTCACCGTCACGGTCGCTGAGGTACGCGCGTGACAGGGGGCCTGCGTGGCCTCCTGTCACAGCCCGGGGGAAGCGTGGGCCCGTCCGCGGCTCCGCGCCCGGGAAAGAGGGCGCCAGCGAGCCGCGCTTCCGCCCCTTCGTCCTAGCCGTTCGTCTCCTGTCCCTGAGGAGATTCGGAGGTGGGCGGCACCTCTTCCGCCACGTCCTTCGCGCCGCCCCGGCGCTTCAGCGGAACGCGAAGCACGCCGGGGACACCTTCCGCCACGTCCCGCACGGAAACAACGGCGCCCACGGTGGTGTAGCGGATGGCGCCCGTCTGGGTGAAGGCGTGCTTGAGCGGGTACTCCTTCGCTCGGGGAAGGAACCACTCGCGCGCCGCCTTCATGGGCACGACGTGCAGCTCTCCCTGCGAGAGGAAGACGTACACCAGCAGGTCCGCGCCGCTGTAGAGGAAGCAGCCCGGGGTGTCCTTCTCCAGGTTGGACACCAGCTCGAAGAAGTAGCGGCGGCGGGTGGCGTTGCGGTCGCCCTTTACCTCGATGCCGCGCACCTCTCCCGAGGGGAGCTCCCAGAGCAGGTCCACACCCCGGTGCTGGAAGCGCGGGTCCAACTGCACGTCATGCACGCGCGAGCCCGGCTCCGTCTCCAACATCCATGCTCGGGCGTGCTGCACGGCGCGGTCCGCCGCGCTCTGCACGCCGCGCATGCTGAAGCTTCGTGCCATGTCGTCTCAGCGGCGAAGTTCGACGCCCGTGGCCACCAACTGCACCTCACGCGGCTTGCCATCGGCGCCGCGGGGGACGATGGCGCCCTCCGACTCGTAGTGCTGGGCGCGGCTGTCGGTCAGCTCGGCCACCTTCAGCACGCCTTCCACGCGCGCCTGCGCGCCCGCGGAGTCCAGGGGGACGAAGAAGCCGTAGTCCTTGAACGTCACGCGCACGCCCGGGCCCTTGTCCTGGCCGTTCGCCGCCAGCTCCATCCAGCAGCCCTTGCGCTCACACGCCTTGCGCACCTGCCCCTCGAGCAGCACCGTCTTGCCGTCGTGCGCCTGCGGCCTGGCCAGCACGTCCGCGAGCTTCACCGCCTTGGCTCCCTTGAGCGGCTCGCCGCGGGTGAGCTTCCAGCCATCGGACGCGCCTTCGGCCTTGGGCGCGGTCTGCGCCTGCGGGGCGGGCGGGTGGTGGCAGTCGGCCTCGGCGGCCTTGCCCGCCTTGGCGGACGACTTGTCACCCGCGACGGCAACCAGGGGAACGGCGACCAGCAGCATCAGGGACGTGCGGAGCGTGTTCATACCCCGTCCGCTTAGCCAAAAGTCTTTGCTCCGGCAAGGCGACCCCCGTACTAAAGTCCATCCATCCGCACACGCTGAGGAGGTGCGCTTGAAGGTCGTCATCCCTCCCCGCAACCGTCGTTTCAGCACCGTGGACGCCATGGGGCTCGCCGGCGTGGTGGGGCTGCTCGTGGCGCGCTACATCCCGGTGGCCCGCATCATCCCCTTCTGGGGCTGTGTGCTCAGGGAGCAGACCGGGTGGCCCTGCCTCGGCTGCGGTCTGACGCGGGTGGCCGACCGGGTATCGCACCTCAACTTCGCCGGCGCCTGGGAGGCCAACCCCCTGGGAACGGTGGCGGCCATCGTGTTCGCCCTGGCGGCGGTGGTCATGGTGCTGCACCTGGTGTTCGCGATGCCCATCCCCCAGGTGGAGCTCTCCCCCCGCGAGTGGAGCGTCCTGGGTGTCGTGACGCCCATCATCATCCTGGTCAATTACGCCTACGTGGTGGTGAAGACGCGCTTCCCCCACCTGCTGCTGTAGCCTCTGCGTCGTGACTTCCGCGCTCGTCCTGCTGGGCTACCTCGCCGGCTCCATTCCCTTCGGTGTGTTGCTGACGCGGTGGCTGCGCGGGGTGGACGTGCGCAAGGGCGGTAGCGGGAACATCGGCGCCACCAACGTCACGCGTGTGGCGGGCAAGAAGCTGGGCGCGGTGGTGTTGCTGCTGGATGCCATCAAGGGGGCGTTGCCCGTGGTCCTGGCGGTACGTCTGCTGCCAGATGCGCCCACCGTGCACGTGGCGGTGGGGCTGGCCGCGGTGCTGGGCCACATCTACCCGGTGTGGCTGAAGCTCCAGGGCGGCAAGGGCGTGGCCACCGCGCTGGGCGTGCTGCTGGTGCTGGTGCCCCAGGCCGCGCTGGCGGGCGCGCTGGCGTATGTCACCGTCTTCGCCGTGTCGCGCGTGAGCTCGCTGGGCTCGCTGGCGGCGGGGGCCACGGCGGTGGGCACGTCGGCGCTCACCGCGCGGGCCGTGGAATACGCGGGACTCTCAGCCCTCCTTTTCGCCCTCATGCTGTGGACGCACCGGGGCAACATCCGCCGGCTGGCGCGGCGCACCGAGCGGCGCTTCTGAACCGTCCCCGGTGTCACCCCGAGCGCTGCCACCGTCTGGAGGACGGTAGCCCAGCAGCGAGCAGGCGATGGGGCCGTTCCAGAGGTCCCGCTTCGCGGAGGGGCGCGCATGGAAGGCGCTCTCGAAGCCGGGGTTGCCGCAGATGACCCACACGCGCCAGCCCGGCACGCGCAGCGACTCGCCCAGCTTGAAGTAGAAGCTCTTCATGCCCTTCTGGCCGCCCGTGCCGAGCCGGTCGCCGTAGGGCGGGTTGGTGACGAGCAGTCCGCCTGTCTCCGGCAGCGGCGGCAGCCGGGTCGCGTCACCTTCGGCCAGCTGGATTTCCTCCGTCAGGCGTGCGGCGCGCACGTTGCGGCTGGCGGCCTCCAGCGCCTCCGGGTCCTTGTCGAAGCCGAGCAGCGGTACCTCCACCTTCCGCTCGTTGCGGCGGGCATCCGCGCGCATGTCCGCGAGCAGCTCGCGGGCTCGGGCGCCCAGCTCCGGCCAGCGCTCCACCGCGAAGTCCCGGTTGAGCCCGGGCGCGCGCCGGCGGGCGATGAGGCCTGCCTCGATGAGCAACGTGCCGGAGCCGCACATCGGGTCCACCAGGCCCTCCGTCCCCGTGTAGTTCGCCGCGCGCAGCACCGCCGCGGCCAGCGTCTCCTTCAGCGGGGCGGGCGTGGGGCGCACGCGGTAGCCCCGGCGGTGCAGCGGCTCACCGCACAGGTCCAGGGACAGGGACAGCGTTTCACGGGCGAGGTGCGCCACCACGCGGATGTCCGGGTCCCTGGTATTCACGTCCGGCCGGGCGCCCTTCGTGTCGCGCATCCGGTCGACGATGGCGTCTTTCACCTTGAGGGCCACGAAGCCGGAGTGGCTGTGCTCGCTGTCCTTCAGCGTGGCATCCACCGCGAAGGTGTGTTCGGGGGTGAGGTGCTCCTCCCAGGGGATGCTGGCGGCGGCTTCGTAGAGGCCTTCCGCGCCCCGGGCCTCGAAGGCGCCCAGCGGGTAGAGCACGCGCATGGCGATGCGGGACCAGAGCGCCACCATGAGCGCCTCGTCGAGCGTGGCCATGAAGCGGACACCGCCGCGGTCCTGGCGGATGCGGCGGGCGCCGAGCTCCTTCAGCTCGTCGGCCAGGAGGTCCTCGGTGCCGCGAGCGGCGGTGGCGAAAAGGGCAATGCGTTCAGCCATGGGATTCCGCCCATAGACGACACCGGGCCGCTTGGGAACCGGCATCGCGTTTCATGTGCCCACCACCTCGTAGAGGGCGAAGGTGGCGTCCTCCTGCTGGGCGCTCGCCTCCCGCGCCCGCTGGAAGTCCTCGGACTGAAAGTAGGCCCGCATGGAGGCCTTGTCCCGCCAGCGCGTCACCAGCATCAGCTCCGGCGGCCGTTCGAAGGAGCGCAGCACCTCCAGCCCCAGAAAGCCCGGGTATCCGTCCACCGCCCGCGTGCGCGCCTGGAAGCGGGCGACCAGGCGGTCCGCTTCCTCGGGGGCCGGCCGGAAGCGGGAGATGGCGACAATCATGGGCACGCCTCGGTGGAAAGCAGTGAGGGCGTCCGGGCCGAGCCAGGACGCCCCCGTGAAGTGGAACCGCCAGGGCCACCGCCTCCCATCCCATCCGGGAGACGGCGGCCACGTGGGCCTTACATGGCCCCGGCGCCGGGCATGTCGCCGAGGCCCCGGATGAGCACCTCGCGGGGCTTGGCACCATCCGCCGCGCCCACCACGCCGTCGCGCTCCATCCGCTCAATCATGCGCGCCGCGCGGTTGTAGCCGATGCGCATCTTGCGCTGGAGCATGGAGATGGAGACGGCCCGCATCTCGCTGACCGTCGCGAGCGCCTGGTCGTACAGCTCGTCGGACAGCTCGTCCTCCTCGCCGCCACCTTCCACGTCCTCGTCGCGCGGCTTGAGGATGGAGTCGTCGTAGACGGGCTTGCCCTGGGCCTTGAGGTGGTCCACCGCCTTCTTGATTTCGTTCTCCGACACGAAGGCGCCGTGCACGCGCTGCAGGTGCGCGCTGGTGGGCGGCATGATGAGCATGTCGCCCATGCCCAGCAGGGCCTCCGCGCCGACCGTGCCCAGAATCGTCATCGAGTCCGGCTTCGAGCGCAGCATGAAGCTGACGCGCGTGGGGAAGTTGGCCTTGATGACGCCGGTGACGACGTCCGTGGACGGGCGCTGCGTGGCGACCATCAGGTGGATGCCGGCCGCGCGGGCCATCTGCGCCAGGCGAGCGACGTAGGTCTCCACCTCGCGGCTGGCCACCATCATCAGGTCGGCGAGCTCGTCGATGATGACCACGATGTAGGGCAGCTTCTTGAGCTGCTTCTTCTCCGGCTCGGTGGACTCGCTGGCCTCCAGCGCCTCGGTGTCCTCGGACTCGGCCTCCAGCTCCGGAGCCTCGGCTTCCTCGGACGCCTGCGCGTCGAGCATGTCGTCCTCGTCGTCCCGGGGGGCGGCGACGCCCAGGCTCTCGCCGCCCGCGGGCATGGAGGACTTGGGGCTTTCGCCATCGAGCACGAGCACGTTCTTCGGCTTCGCCTTCTTCTTCGGCGCGGACTCGGTGGTCGTCTTCACCTCCACCGCGGTGCTCTCCACCAGCTTGTTGAAGCCGGCGATGTTGCGCACGCCCGCCTCGGACAGCATCTGGTAGCGGCGCTCCATCTCCTCCACGGCCCAGCGCAGCGCGAGCGCCGCCTTCTTCGGGTCCGTCACCACCGGCAGCAGCAGGTGGGGGATGCCCTCGTAGACGGAGAGCTCCAGCATCTTCGGGTCCACCATGATGAAGCGGACCTCCTCGGGCGTGGCCTTGAGGAGGATGCTCATGATCATGGAGTTCACCGCCACCGACTTACCGGAGCCGGTGGTGCCGGCGATGAGCAGGTGGGGCGCCTTGGCCAGGTCGAGGACGTACGGCATGCCCTCGATGTCCTTGCCCACGCACATGGTCAGCTTGCTGGCGCCCTTGTTGAAGGCGTCCTGCTCGGCAATCTCCTTGAGGTAGACGGTTTCGCGGTCCCGGTTCGGCACCTCGATGCCCACCACGCCCTTGCCAGGGATGGGGGCGACGATGCGCACGCGCATGGCCTCCATGGCCATGGCGAGGTCGTCCGCGAGCGCGGCAATCTTGCTCACCTTGATGCCGGGGCCCGGGAGGAACTCGTACATGGTGACGACGGGGCCGGGGCGAATCTCCACCACCTCGCCGACGATGCCGAAGTCCGCCAGCTTCGCGCGCAGCTTCTCCGCCGTGGACAGGTACACATCCTTGTCCAGCGCGGAGCGCTCCGTCTTGTCGTACTCGAGCACGTCGAGCGGCGGCAGCGAGAAGCTCTTGCGGTCGCCGACGAACTCGAACTGGTCCTGGCTCTTCTTGACGGTGGGCTTGGGCGGAGCCTTGGGCTCCACGATGAGCGGCATGCGCGCCAGCGCGGCCGGCTGCGCGGGGATGATGTCGGCCGCGCTGGCG
>NZ_VHLC01000090.1:0-38814 GCF_006547355.1 Myxococcus sp. AB036A
TGAGCGTCTCGTGGGCTCGGAGATGTTTATAAGAGACAGACAACATCCTCATGAGCTATGCGGGGCCGGTCATCATCGACTTCCCGCAGACGGTGGCGGCTGCTCGCAACAACCGCGCGGAGTTCTATTTCCGGCGCGACCTGGACAACGTCCGCAACTTCCTCGCGAGCACCGCGCCCTGGCTGCACAGCATCGCGAGCGACACGAGCGAAATCTGGAATGCCTACGTGCGCCGGGAGCTCACCCCGGACTTCGTGCCGTCGGGCAATTTCCGGGAGGGACCTCGCCATCACGGTCGCGGAGGGCCTCGGAACCAGGGGTTCCAGCCCCAGGGTGACGAGCGCAGAGGCGGGTTCCGTCCGCCGCCGCCCCCGCCGGTCGAGCAAGTCGCCGCCCCCCAGCGCGACCTGACGCCCGAAGAGGCCGCCGAGGCCGAGCTTCGGGAACTGGAAGCGCTGGTGCTCAGGCAGGGTGGCGGTGAGCGTGGCAAGCCCGCGGTGGCGGCACCTCCGCCTCGGGGCGGGCGCAACCGGGGTTTTGGAGGAGGCCGGCCCCCGCCGAGGGGCGGAGGCAACGGCGCACGGCCGCCCCAGAATGGGCAGCGGACGGGCGGCGGTGCGCCTGGGCGCCCAAGCGAGCCGCGTGCGAGTGGTAGCCCCCAGGGCGGCCCGCGCGTGAATGAGCCTCGTGCCTCGAATGGCGGTCCGCGTTCGAACGAGCCTCGTGCGAACGGCAGGTTCCAGAACGGCCCCCGCCAGAATGACGCGCGTGCGAACGGCAGAGGCATGGGCGGTTCCCAGCCGAATGAGCCGCTCGCGAACAGCGCGCCCTCAAGCGGCCCCCGCCAGAACGAACAACGCAATGGCAATGGTCGGCCTCCCCGCTCCAACTCGCGCGGTGGCAATCCAAGCGTGCCCGGCAATGAGCAGCGTGCGTTCGACAACGGCCGTCCACCACGGACCGAGCCTCGCGGCGACGCCTTCGCCTCACCGACGAACCCGAGGGGTCCTCGCGGTGGAGGGGCTCGCTTCGACCGGAACGAACGGCGCGGCAATGGCAGGCCGGAGCCCGTCGTCGAGACTCGGTCCATGCCAGGCGCTCCCGCGCAGAACACCGTCCGGGAATCCCGTCCGGGCAATGGCGGCAACGAGGGTGGCCCTCGACCGCCGCGCCAGCCCCAGGGCCGCGGAGGTCCGCGCTCACCGCGGACTGGCGGGCCCCAGGTCTCCTACGTGGCCCGCCCGGCCTCATCGTCCGACCCGGGCTCGCACGAAGCGGGTTCCTGAGCCGTCATTCGGGGCTCCCGGGGCGAACTCCGGGGCCCGACTTCGATGACCTCGTGCACGGCACCGGCGGGACAATGCCGGTGCCCGGACGAAGCAGCGTCACGGCTGCGCACGTCTGGCGATGGGGACTGCCTCACCCCACTCGGACGACCACCTTCCCGAAGTGCGCCCCACTCTTGAGGTGCTCGAAAGCAGCGCGTGCCTCGGAGAACTCGAAGACGCGGTCCACCACCGGGCGCACGGTGTGCAGCGCGAAGGCCCGGTTGAGCGCGTCGAAGCTCTGCCGGTGGCCGACGAAGATGCCCTGCACCCGCAGGTTCTGCATGAGGATGGGCGTCAGCGGCACCGTCCCCGCGCCACCGCTGAGCACGCCAATCACAGACACCGTGCCGCCGGGCCGGACCGCGCGCAGCGACTTCTCGAAGGTCCCCGCCCCACCCACTTCCACCACGTGGTCCACGCCCACGCCGCCCGTCAGCGCGCGCGCCGCCTTGTCCCAGTCCGGCGCCGTCCCGTAGTTGATGCCTTCATGCGCGCCGAGCGTCCGGGCTCGCGCCAGCTTGGCGTCACTGCTGGAGGTGATGATGATTCGCGCGCCCAGCAGCTTCGCAATCTGCAACGCGAAGATGGACACGCCACCGGTGCCCTGAAGCAAGACGGTGTCACCCGCCTTGAGCGCCCCATGGGTGACGAGCGCGCTCCACGCCGTCACGGCCGCGCACGGCAGCGTCGCAGCCTCTTCATCGGTGAGATAGGCGGGCGTGGGCACCGCACCGTCCTCGTGCAGCAACACCGTGTCCGCGAGGGCACCGTCCAACGGTCCCCCCAGCGTGCTCACCTGCGCCGCCCGCGTGGGCTCTCCGGCGCTCCAGGCCTGGGAAAAGAGGCTCATCACCCGGTCACCGGGCTTCACACGCGTCACACCGGGGCCCACCGCATCCACGACGCCCGCCGCGTCCGAGTTGGGAATGAGTGGCAGCTTCTGCCGGGGGTTGTAACGCCCCTCCACCATCATCAAGTCGCGGGAGTTGAGGCTCGTGGCCTTCACGCGCACCCGCACCTGCATGGGGCCGGGCGTCGGGTCCGGCCGCTCGACCTGCACCAGCTTGTCCAACCCAAACCCTGCTTGGACTTCATAGGCTTTCATAGGTGAGGCGTTGTATCGCGCCCCTCCCAATCACGCCTACAGTGCGGGCCACCGTGTCCGTGCTCGTCCTCTTCACCTGTTCGCTGCTGGCCACAGCCCCCACGCCGCGTTTTCCCAAAGGCACCGCGCGCATGGACGTGGGACCCGCGCCGCATGGCCTGCCGGACTGGAATGTCCAGCGCTGCGCGGAATGCCACGCCGTCCAGGTGGACTCCTGGCGACACAGCGGGCACGCCACGGCCCGCACGGATGACGTCTTCCAGGTCGCGTTGACCGAGGACCGGCCCGGCTGGTGTGTGCAATGTCACGCGCCGCTCGCCCGGAACCTGGAGCGGGGCCCGCTTCCCAAGGACAGTCCTCCCGAGGAGCACGGTGTCACCTGCGCCGGCTGCCATGCCCCCACGGGCAACGAAGGACAAGCGCCTGGAATGCCCTGTGCGGGCTGTCACCAGTTCGGCTTCCCCGTGCTGACGAGCGCGGGCCAGCGGGTGCGGCTGTCCCCCACGCAGCTTCAACAGGACACGGTGGGAGAGTGGCGCCGCTGGCAGACCCAGAGCGGCGACACGCGCCATTGCACGTCCTGCCACATGCCCCAGGGCGACCACGGCTTCGGAGGCACGCGGCGCACCGAGTCCCTCAAGGCCGCGCTCCGGGTGGAACAGGTGGGCGCGTCACTCCGCGTCTCCACGCGCGAGGTGGGCCATGCCTTTCCCTCGGGTGACGTCATGCGCTGGGTGAGCGTGGAAGTCTCCGAGGGCCCCCTCTTCGAAACCTCCCGCACCGTGGCCACGTTCGGCCGCAGCCTGGAGGTCCGGGAGTGGCCCCATGAGCCCCTGCCCCACCTGGGCGCGGTGGAGGACACGCGCTTGCGGCCCGGAGAGACACGCCAGGTGCCGCTCCCCAAGGGGGCCCGCTACGCGCGCGTCGTCTACCACCTCGTGTCCCGCGAGCAGGAGGACTCCGGGCTCTATCCGCCGGGCCTGTCCCAGCTCGTGCTCTGGGCCGAGCCCCTTCAACCGTTTCCGTCGTCACACACCCCGAAGGAACGCACGCCATGATTCTCCTGTCGCTCCTCCTCGCCGCGACGCCGCCCGTCATGCTCGAACCCAATGCGGGCTCGGCGAACCGGCTGCATCCCCGCCGTGTGACGGCCTCCTCCTTCCTGGAGAATGGCTGGAACAAGCACGCCCAGAACTACCTGCCGCTCTACATCGCGGATGACGACCCGGCCACCGCCTGGGTGGAAGGCGCCAAGGGCCGCGGCGAGGGCGAGGCCATTGAATGGTGGGGACCGGAGCTGTCGCGCGCGAAGACGTACCGCCTGTTCCTTCGCAATGGCTTCCAGAAGTCCGAAAAGCTCTTTCGCGCCAACGCCCGGCCTCGCAAGGTGAAGCTGGAGCCGCTGGTCCAGGGAGAGACGGGCCCCCAGGCGACGGGCACCGCGCTGGAGATGGAGCTGAAGGACGTCCTCGGCTGGCAGGAAGTCCGCCTGCCTGTTCCGAACAAGGTCCACGGCGTGCGGCTCACGCTCGTCTCCACCTATCCCGGGACGTCCTACGACGACACCTGCCTCAGTGACTTCCGCGTGTACGTGGAGGGGGAAGACCCCTACAAGCCGGAGGCCGAGGCCGCGGCCTTCGAGCAGGTCCGCGCCTTCGCGCTCGAGCGAAAGCAGGCCGCTGCCCGTAGCAGTAGCGCCGCCAAGATGGAGTGGGCGCCCCGCTACGAGGTGGAGACGCTGCTCACGCTGGAGCGCTCCTACGAGGAGGGGGAGCCTCCGCGAGGAAATACCTACGCCGTCGGACTGTTCTCCACGGTTCCGGTGAAGGACAGCTACAAGCCGGCGCTGGCCCGCGCGAAGAAGGTGGCCGAGCTCTTCGACCGCGCGAGCCTCGACTACGAGGGCCAGGACTCCGAGGCGCGCGCGAAGTGGACACGCGTCAAGCCGGCGCAGCACAAGGCCCAGACGGCCTCGGCGCGCACGGCCCTGTCCGCCATGGAGAGCGACGGCATCGTGCGCATCGCGGGGCTGCTCCACCTGGGAGACGCGTCCTTCTTCGAGGCGGATGCCAGCCAGGCGCAGATGCTGGCGAGCATCGAGAAGCTGGACAAGAAGGAGGCCCAGCAGACCAAGGCCTGCATCAGCAAGTGTGAGAAGCGCCGCACGGGGACCCGCGAGGCCAGCTACGACTGCTCCTGCGCGGGCGAGTGCATGGGCTGCGACGAACCCAACCTCCCCGCGGCAGAGAAGCTCAAGCACCAGCTCACCGGCGGCGACTTCCTCCTGGGCTCACTCGCCCGCCCCACGGCATTCCTGCGTGGCAAGTCCGAGCTCTCCGGGAGCCGGGAGTCCTGGTACGCCTTCCGCCAGACGCTCATCACCTACGCGGGCGAGAAAGCGGATGTCGTGCTCACGAACGACCACACAGACATGATGATGGAGGGCACCGTCTCCCTGCGCATCCATGTCATCGACTGGGGCGAGACGAACGGCAAGGCGAGCCCGACGGCCATCACCAGCTTCCTCGTCTCGGAGACTCGGGTCCAGGTGCTGCGCTACCGCCCGGCGCCTCGGGCCTGAGCCGCCTCAGCGCATCAACGCACACGGCGGCCCCGGAAACCCTGCCCGGGTCCACCGTGTGCGCTTCAGCCCCCGTGCTCAGGGCTGCTTCTGGAGCTGCACCGTCAGCGACGTCATGCCGCCGGAGGCACCGAACGTGACGGTGCCCGCGGCGAAGTGCTGCTCGGTGAAGCGCGTGCCCAGGACATCCGTGATGGTGTCGTTGGACGCCAGGTCCTCGTCCCAGAGGCGGAAGGCCCACTGCTCCGCCATCAACTGGCTCGCTCGCGCCGTACAGCCGCCCGTGGTCCACGCGGGCGTGTAGCTCTGCACCATGTCCGAAATGAACACCGACGTACCTCCCGGGCAGGCCATCTCGACGAACACGTCCGGCGGTGAGCTGTCGGCATCCCACGCCGAGCCATTGTTGCTGGTGGCAATCTGGGCGGAGACGGGCTGGACGCGCCAGACCCCCTCCGGGTCCACGCCGCAGGTCTGGTCCGCCTTGCATACCTGCGCGGTGCCACACGCCCGACACGTGGCCCCTGCCTTGCCGCACGCAGAGGTCGACGTCCCCGTCTGACAGACATTGTTGAAGCAGCAGCCCGCGCAGTTCGAAGCATCACACTGCACCTTCTGCGGCGTGCCGTCAGGGTTGTCGTCATCGCCACCACAGCCAACGAAGGTGGACAGGGCCAGCGCCACGACCATCGCAATCCGGAACATGTTCTCTCGCTTGGGAATCGAGTGACTGTGCAGCTCGACGCGAAAGATGTTCCGGAGCGGGCGGCCTGTATCTACCCCCTGGGTGGTAGGCGGGTCACGGCCTGCCGGGGCGTGAGGATGGCGAAAGACAGGCCCGCTCGGTCCGCCATGGACAACACCCGCTTGTCCTTGCTCACCAGCCAGGCCGCTCCGGCTCGCGCGGCCAGGCTCAGGAACTTCTGGTCGTCCCGGTCCCGGCAGCGGGGCAATGACGGCGCGGGCACGGACTCGGCGGACGGCGCCATGTGGACCTGGGCCCGGTAGCGCTCGAACGCAGCGGTCCGGTGGGGCGCCCCCAGGCCGGGTTGAAAGTTGCGCGAGGCCAGCACGTAGCCCAGCTCCGCCAGCGTGTCCGCGTCCGTCCAGGCCGTCAGCGTCCCCGCCGCCAGGGCCTCGGCCAATGGGCGTGTGTAGGGGTCATCGAATACGAAGAGGTCCAGGACCACGTTGGTATCCAGGACCACCGGCAGCGGTGTGAAGGGCATCAGGTGTTCCAATCCGGCCATCATGCCCTCCTGGCGGGCGGGAATCACGGTGCCTGCCCCGCGAGGCCCTTTCCCACGAGGCCTCGCGACGTGGTACCCCCAAGCCGTGAGCGACACCTTCGACAATCTGGGCCTCTCGCGGGAGACGCTGGGCGCCCTGCGCCGCGCGCGTTTCACGCAGCCCACGCCCATCCAGCAGCAGGCCATCCCTCCAGCGCTCGCCGGGAGGGATGTCATCGGCTGCGCGGCCACCGGAACGGGCAAGACGGCCGCGTATGTCCTCCCCCTGGTGGAACGGCTCGCGGGGAAGAAGGGCACGCTCGCGCTGGTGCTCGCCCCCACGCGTGAGCTGGTCCAGCAAATCGCGGAGCCGGTGCGCTTCTTCGCGGAGCCCCGCCGCCTCACGCACGCCACCGTCATTGGCGGTGAGGACATGGGCGCGCAGGTCAACGCCCTGAAGACGCTGCCCTCCTTCGTCATCGCCACGCCCGGGCGGCTGGTGGACCTGATGGAGAACACCGCCATCCGCTTCCCGCACCTGGAAGCGCTCGTGCTGGATGAAGCGGACCGGATGCTCGACATGGGCTTCCTGCCGCAGCTCGAACGCATCGTCGCCCACCTGCCTCGCCGCCGGCAGACGCTGCTGTTCTCCGCGACGCTCGGGCCCGACGTCACCCGCTTCGCCAAGAGCCGGCTGTACAAGCCCGTGCGCCTGGAGGTCACCCGCAGCGGCACGCCCGCCGAGCGCGCCGAGCAACGGCTGTACTTCCTCCGTCCCGAGGAGAAGACGCCGCTGCTGCTCACCCTGCTGGCCCAGGACTCGGCGACGGCGCTGGTGTTCACCCGGGCGAAGGAGCGCGTGGACAAGGTCCAGCGGGCGCTCCAGCGCGCGGGACACCGGACCGCGGTGCTGCACGCGGACCGCACGCAGAACCAGCGCAAGCAGGCCATGGAGGGCTTCCGGAACGGCACCTACCGCTGCCTCGTGGCCACCGACATCGCGGCGCGCGGGCTCGACGTGGAGGACGTGGGCCACGTCATCAACTACGACCTGCCCCATGCCCCCGAGGACTACGTGCACCGCATCGGCCGCACGGCCCGGGCCACCGCCAGCGGTGTCGCCTCCACCTTCGCCACCACGCGCGAGGGGCAGGTCATCACGCGCATCGAGCACCTGATGCGCTCGGAGATTCCCCGCGTCCAGGTGCCGCGCGAGGACCCCGTCTTCAAGGAGGCGTGGGAGGCCTTCCTCGCCGCGCAGAAGGACCCGGGTCCTCCGCAGAAGGACCACGGGCAGTCGAAGCGCGCGCCGGATCAGACACCGGGGCGGCACGCGCGCTCGCACGGCAAGCGCCGCTCGTAGGCGCGGAGCGGCCCTGCGTCAGGCCGGCGTGCCCGGCTCCTCGCGCGCGAGGGCCTCACGGAAGAAGGCGCTGCCCTGCGCGAGCTGCGCCATGTAGGGCCGCACGTCCTCGCGCGCCTCGCGGGAGAGCGCGGCGAACGGAATGACGTGTTCGTCCGGCACGTAGCGGAACGTCAGGTTGATGCGGCGGGTGCGGAAGTCCGGCAGCTCCGGAGCCAGCGTCTTGCCCGTGCGCGTGTCCACCCGCTGCACGCGGTGGAACGTCTGGTCCTTCCAGCGCGCGCCACCGAAGAGCTGGAGCGAGCCGTCATCCAGCCACTGCTCCAGCACCACCGCGTCACGTTCGCCTGGGCGGGAGGACGTGACGAACTGGATGAGGGCACGCTCACCGAAGGACAGCGAGGCCACGGGGCCCGGCTCGAAGTCCTTGTGCTCGCCCACCCGGGCGGTGTCCACCCAGCGCCCGTCCTCCAACCGGCTCCCGTAGAAGTTCACCAGGCAGGTGTTGAGGTGCCAGCGGGGAGGCATGTCCGGCCCGCGGTACATCCGCCGCGCCAGCTCCTCGATTTTCGCCACCTGGCGCTGGAGCACCGCCGGAAAGGGCTCGGCCTGGACGCACCGGTTCAGGATGCCCTTGGGCGGGTGGTAGTAGTCGAGGCACGCGAACTGCCAGTTGCCGAGCCAGTACACCGGCCGCAGCAGCCGCCGCTGGGCCTGCCCCGGTGGCGGGGGGAAGTGCTTGGAGTAGCGCTGTTCCCACAGCGGGTGGAGCGTCGCGAGCCAGCTCAGGGTCTCCGCGCGGTCGGCGGCGGACATGAAGCTCGCGTTGTAGTGGTGGCCGGGGGAGCGCTGACGGGCCTTGTGGGCCAGCGAGCGGCCCTTGTGCGGTGAAAACGCCATGGACGGCCCGTGCCTACCACACTCCGGAACGAACGAGCCCCGTGTCACCACATGGGAGGCACGGGGCCCAAGCCTGCATGGCCGGTGGAGGACAGGTCAGCGGCCGTGAGTGATGCCCGCGGCGCCCTCACCCTTCTCGCGCGTCGGTACGACAGTGGGCGTCATGGCCGGAGCCGGGCTGGACGCAGCGGTCTGCTCCGCCGGAGCCACCTTGGCGGAAGTGGGCTGCGCCACCGCGGTTTCCGTCGTGGCAGGCGTCGTCGCCGAGGCACCTTCCGCCGCGGCGGGAATCACCGTCGACGCCACGTTGACGGCATTCGCGGGCTTCACCGTCGAAGCCACATTGACGGACGTCCCTCCAGCGGGCTTCACCGCAGCCACGTCCAGAGGCCCACCGGCCGCAGGCTTCACCGCAGCCGCCTCCACGGAGTTCCCCACAGCCGACGTCACCACCGGAGCCGACTCCCCCACGGGAGCGGAGGACAACACAGTCGATGCCGCCTCGACGGAGGCCGCGCCCACCGCGGGAACGACGGTGGCCGCCGCCTGCGCCACAGCCCCCTCGGTCCGAACACAACCATTCTCCGCCTTCGCCGCGGGAGCGGCGGCAACCATCGCCGGCGCCACCACGTTCGGCGGCAGGCGCCGGGTGGGCAGCACGAGCGGCGGCGGCACCGGGCAGTGCGTGCAGGGCCCGCGCAGGGGCACGGACAACCGGTTCCCCGCGCGCAGGAAGTTGTTCCGCATCCGGTTGGCCTTCTTGATCATCGCCACCGACGACCCGTACTTGAGCGCGATGCCGCCCAGCGTGTCACCGTTCCGGATGCGGTGCGTCGTCACGTTGTGCTCCGGCTGGAGCGCCAGGAACGGCTGCACCCGACGACCCAGCTCCTGGGCACGCGGATTGTGGAAGCGGATGTGGAAGTGGTCGCGGTGGCCGCGGGCATGCCGGACGATGCCCGTGGGGCCGTCATTGAAAATCGAGTCCAACCACGCCTTGTCCTCGCCCGCGCGCACGGCGTGGTCGTAGATGACCTTCCGCACGCGACGGTCGACGAGAATCATCTGCACGTCCGTCTTCACGAGCACCGAGCGGATGAACTCCCAGTTCATGCGCACGTCGATGACGTGCTCGCGCGCGCGGGTCCGGATGGGGTCCACCGTCGGGTAGTAGAAGCCCACGTCCACGTCACGGCCGTTCTGGTGGCTCTTGTGAGGGCGCATGTAGCCGCCCTCCTTGTGGCTCATCCCGTTGACCCGCAGCGGAGGCGCATTCGGGAAGCGGGCGCGCACGTCGCGGATGGCGTCGGCCAGGTAGTTGACGGTCTCCTCGGTGGCCCAGGCGCCCGCGGGCGTGACGACGATCCAGTCGTCCCCCTGGGGGAACTGCCTGGCGTTCACCAGCCGGCCGCTGTGCGCGAAGCCCACTGCCATGGAGCCCAGCGAGGCAATCTCGTCCTTCCACCGCCGCGCCAGCTCCTCATCGGAGATGTCAGCCGTGTAGAGCGGCCCTGTCGAAGCGGCGCCCGCGGCCACGGCGTCCGGCGTCTCCTTCTCGCCGTCATCGCCCTCGCCCTCGGCCAGCTCCTCCTCCTCGGACTCCAGGTCCTCCGCGCTCAACGCACAGTCATCCGCGGTGGACGCGGGCGCGGAAGCAGCCTCCGCCACCGGGGCCACCGGCTCGGTGGCGGAAGCGGACGCCAGCGGAGGAGCCTCGGGTAGCGGCTCGGCGGCGGCCACGGGGACGGAGTCCTGGGCACGCACGGCGTCGGCCGGCGCAGTGCCAGCGTGGGGGGAGATACGCGCGGCACAGCCGGCGCAAACGAGGAGGAGCCAGATTGGGTAACGCACCGGGCCGGAGGATGGCCCGGAATCCCGCTGGGCACAAAGCACCGTCCGGGAAATCTGGCCGCCCCCGGCGCTGGAAAGCGCTCCGAGAGCGGCCCTCTCGTACCTTCAGAGCGGAAAGGCGCCCTACCCGCCTGCCCGCCAACAAGGCGCTACGGCGTGGGTTCGGCGTGTGCGACGTCCAGGGCGAGCTCAATCATCTCGTCGAACGTCGTCTGCCGCTCCTGCGGCGTGAGCTTCTCCCCGGTGATGATGTGGTCCGACACCGTGAGCAGCCCCAGCGCGCGGGCGCCCGACTCCGCGGCCACGCCGTAGAGGCCGGCGACCTCCATCTCGACGGCCAGGACCCCCATCCGCGCCAGGGTGGCGTTGAGCTGCTCCTGCGGGTGGTAGAAGAGGTCGGAGGTGAAGACGGGGCCGGCGCGCACAGGCTTGTTGCGCCGCTCCGCCGCCTCCACGGCCCGGCGTGCGAGCGTGAAGTCCGCCACCGCGGCGAAGTCATGCCCCATCAGCCGCATCCGATTCACGTTGGAGTCCGTGCCGGCTCCCGTCGCGACGATGACCTCCCGGACCTTCACGTCGGTGCTCAGCGCGCCGCAGCTGCCCACGCGGATGAGCACGCGCACCCCATACGTCTTGATGAGCTCGGTGGCGTAGATGGAGATGGAGGGAACGCCCATGCCGTGCCCCATCACCGACACGCGCCGGCCCCGGAAAGTCCCCGTGAAGCCGAGCATGTTGCGCACGGAGGTGACCTCGCGGGCACCTTCCAGGAAGCGGTCGGAGATGTAACGAGCGCGGAGCGGGTCGCCGGGCATGAGGACCACGTCAGCGAAGTCACCAGGGGCAGCGGAGATATGAGGAGTCGCCATGGGCGCACCATATACCGCGTGTGCGCCCGGGAGTGCCCTCACCAATCAACCGCCGCGCGTTGCCCAGGTTCAGGGCCCGGCCACCCAGGCCACGTGGAAGTGGGCGTCCAGCGTGGCGCCGGGGAAGTTCGCCGGCAGCGGCGGGAAGGGCGCCGCCTTCTTCACGGCCGACAGCGCGGCGGCGTCCCATGTCTTCGAACCGGACTCCGTGGACACGTCGGCGGAGAGGAGCTTGCCGTCCCGGCCAATCACGGCCCGGACCACCGTCTTCTTCCCCAGACCGGGCGTGCCCTTCGCACCGGGTTGCCGCCACTTCCCCGCGACGCGCGAGTAGACCTTCTGCTGGTAGTCAGCGCTGGTCAGGTCCTGCTGGAAGAAGGCCAGGAGTTGCGGACTGCCCGCGGCGGCCAGGGCCATGGGCGACAGGGCCAGGACGAGCACGGCGGCGAGCGCCAGGCGACCATTTCGGAACAGGGTTTCCAAGAGCGTTCCCTCGTCAAGAAAAGGCCAATGGTAGTCCGCCAGCGTGCGCCCTCCAACGGCCCGGAGCCGGGCCCGGATGCGCTCGCCGCCGGGGATGAACACCCCATGCCCTGCATGAGGCTTCGTTGCCAGGAAGGGAGCTCGCGGCCATGTCCATTTATCCAGCGGGTGCGTCGACCGCCGCGCCCCTTCCGCCCATGTCACCAGGAGCCCCGCTGATTGGACATCTACGTGCCCTGAGAAAGGACCCGCTCCACTTCCTGCAAGCCCAGGCGCGGGAATACGGCGACGTGGTGCGCCTCCCCATGGGGCCCGCCGACCTCGTCCTGGTGGCGCACCCGGATGGCGTGCGCCACGTCCTTCAAGACCATGCGCGCAACTACAGCAAACAGTCACGCGGATTCAGGGTGCTTCAAGAGCTGCTGGGCCACGGCCTGCTCACCAGCGAGGGTGGCCATTGGCTGCGGCAGCGCCGGCTCGCGCAACCCGCTTTCCATCGTCAACGGGTCGCGGGCTTCGCGAGGACAATGGTGGACGCGGCTGCGAACCTCGCCGCCACGCTGGAGGCCCGCGCCGACACGGGCGCCGCGTTCAATGTGGCCGAGGACTTCACCCGACTGACGCTTCGCATCGCCAGCACGACGCTGTTCGGCGCCGATGTCAGCAGCGCCGCGCATGACATCGCGACGGTGATGAGCCGGCTGCAAGTGTTTGTCTACAAGCGGCTTACACAACCCGTGCCGCTTTCCTTGCGCCTTCCACTTCCCGCCCATCGGCAATTCGAGCGAGACGTCGGCAGCCTCAACCGCGTGGTGCACGGCATCATCGCGAAGCGACGACGCGAGAGCGGCGAGCACCACGACCTGCTGCAGATGATGATGGAGGCACACGACGACGACACGGGCGAGCGGATGAGCGACACACAGCTCCGCGACGAGGTCCTGACCCTCCTGCTCGCCGGCCATGAAACGACGGCGAGCGCGCTGGCATGGACCATCATGCTGTTGTCCCAGCACCCGGGCGTGCGACGGGACATGGAGTCGGAGCTGGCACGTGAGCTGGGAGGCCGCAACCCCACGCACGAGGACCTGCCCCGGCTGGAACTCACCCACCGCGTGGTGGACGAATCCTTGCGGCTCTATCCACCGGCATGGGCCCTCTCTCGAATCGCCACCGAGGAGGACCTCGTGGGCGGGTTCCGGATTCCCAAAGGCGCCCATATGTTGATCACCCCCTGGGTGACACACCGGCACCCGAGCACCTGGGACAATCCTGAAGGCTTCGACCCGGATCGCTTCCTTCCCGAACAGGAGCAGGCGCGCCCACGCTTCGCCTGGTTCCCTTTCGGCGGTGGGCCACGTCAGTGCATCGGCAACCAGTTCGCGCTGATGGAGTTGGTGTTGGTGCTGGCCACCCTGCTCCAACGCGTTCGACTGAACCTGACGCCGGGCCAGGTCATCCACCCCACGCCCGCCATCACCCTGCGCCCCAGGCCCGGCGTCTGGGTCACGGCCTCGCGGCCCTGATGACTACGGGTTGCTGCAGACGCGGCAGGAGTCCAAGCCGCGCGGACGTTGAGGTATAGCGGCCGCATGACGTCCTCTCCTCCCCCGCCCCCGGGCGCGGTCGCCTTCGTGGACCGCTGGCGCGAGCTGTTCGATGCCTGTGATTGGTCCGGCCTGCGAGCGCACGAACATCCCGACTTTCCCGAGTCCGGCCCTCCCCGTCAGAACGACAGCTTCATCCGCGGACTCGGAAAGAGCGGCTTTCGAGTCAAGAGCGCGACGCTGAAGCCCTTCGTGCAGCCCCGGTGGTCCATCTTCCGCACGCAGCGCCTGCACCCGCAACCGACATACTGGTGTGACCTGGTGTTGAAGAATGAGAAGGGCCACGAGACCGAGGCCTTCATCGCCCTGGCTCCGTGGGAGGGCACCGAGGGTGCCTTCCGCGCCTCGTACTACGTCGCGATTCCCCCGAAGAAGAAGGTCGCCCCGTTGGACTTGGGCAAGGAGCGCCAGCGCGTCGCGAAGTTCCTCGCCAAGGCGGTGAAGGACTTCGCCCGGGTCCAGGACGCACGGCCGCTCCAGCGACTGGAGCTCCAGTACTCCACCGACAACGGGACGCTGAACGTGTGCTTCGACCTCGACCCGGCGGCCGAGCCGGGACGTGGCGACGCGATGACCCATTTCGGCTTCGCGGAGCTCCTCGTTCCGCGCTGGGCCGACGTGAAGGAGCACAGGCCGTCCCTGGTGGGCCTCGATGGCGCGAAGCTCGCGGCCCGCGAGGATGGGACCTGGGGCACGCCCGAGGCGCACGCGAAACTCGAGGAGCACTTGGGGAAGATGCTCGTCGCGACGCTGCTCGAGATGCGGGACAGCGGCCAGTTCGAGGCCCTGCGTGCCTCGGCCACCGCGGAGCTGGGAGTCGAGGAGTACGAAGGCCACTTCGGCTGGCCCGACTATGAGGAGCGCGGGCGCGAGAACAGGATTGCCTCGTCCCCGTAGCGCCACGCGTGGAGGCACGACTCGGAGGCCCCCGCCCTCTGGGCGATGGAGGGGACTCTACGCCGCCGGTCCGTGGCCCGGAGCGCCCCGGCTACCGCGAAGCGGGGGGCGATGACGCCGCCCCGCAGCGGCCGCGGCATCGCAGCGCGCGGGTCGGGCGCGGAGGCCGCTGAGGCGCCGCCGCACGCCTCAGCGCGTACCGGTCGCCGCGTGGCCGCCCACACCCCAGAAGAACAGGTCGATCTTGCCCTTCCCCGCATCGTGGCGCGCCATGTACTTGAGGTCGGCATCGAGCTGGACGGCGAAATAGCGCTCGCCGGGTTGCGCAAACCAGGGGCGGATCTCCGTCAGCGGGCCCGTCGTCCCGCCCCAACTGTAGGTGCCGTTGGCGCGGATGGTCAGGCTGTTCATGGCGGCGCCTTGCGTATAGTTGCGATAGATGCGGCTGCCGTCAGTGCTGTACCAGATGCCGCCGGGCACCCTCAGATTCCAGCGCCCCACCATGCCGGCCGGGACCTTGCCCTGCGGCTGGACGACCTCTGGATTGTCCATCGCCCGGGGATCGACCTGCTGAGTGGTGGTGGGGCTGGACCCGAGGCCCGGCTGGGACTGACCGGGCTTGCCCGGCGCGGGCGGCGTCGGGGCGGGCGATTGCGCCTGCGGGCGCGTCTGGGCCTGCGGCGGCTGTTGCGGCGGTTGCGACCATTGCTCGGTCTTTGTCGGCTGCGACCACTGCCCCGTCTGCGCGAACGCCGGCGCGCAGGCCAAGACGACAAACGACACTGCCAGCACCGACCTTCCAGACATGTTCGACCTCATCCGCTCCATCGCGTTTCAAGCATTGTGGCAAGGAAAGGCCATGGGTTCGTCGGGCGCGTCGTGAGCCGCACCTTTGACGCCCGCGCAGGCGGGCCATGGCCGCATGATCCTGAAATTCGACAACCTGAAATGGCGCAATTTTCACTCTCGCAGGCGAGGTGAGAAAAATCAGCGGGAAATGCGCGCCTCCGCCCAGAGGGGGCGGGGCCCCTGCGGCACGTGAACGGACACACCGCTGCCATGCGCGGGGCGGGAGAGCGCGGCGCCGAAGGCTGGGGGCGGAGGGGTGCGCCCCGCCCCGCGCAGGCGCTGCGCAAGGGCCTCGAGGAGCCGACCCGACCCGAGCACCAGCCCGTCGCCCAGGCCCCCGCGCTCCGCAGCGCTTCGTCCGCAGCCACGGCAGCCCCCTCAACCGGTCTGCCGCCTCAAACGGATTCTGCCCCCAGGAGGCTTCCCTGCCTGGCCATCGGGAGCAACGCGTTACGCCGACAGCCCTCGCCCTCCTGAATACAAGACAGGCAGGCGCGGCGTGCCACGCGTCGTTCGAGTTGCATCCCCCTGCGCTGTCCGAGACATTGCCTGCGGAGTAGGGATGATGCTCGGCTACCAGACGAATCCACAGTGGCGAGACATGTCTGACTTCGTGGTTCACTTCACGAAGCCGGGACCGCCCTATCTTGACGCCTACCAGAACATGATGAGCATCCTCGGCGCCCGGACGCTCATCCCCGGCGCCGAGGGCTTCGGCATCGCCCGCCGAGAGCCCGCCGTCGCCGAGCGCCACCGCTCCGTGTGCTTCAGCGAGATTCCCCTGGACCAGCTCGCCCGGCTCGTCCAGCGCCGCAGCCTGTATGGCATTGGCTTCAGCAAGAGCTACATCCTCTCCCAGGGCGGCGGCCCTGTCTGGTACGTCCAGTACGCCTCCCCCACGCACCTCGCCCTGAAGCATCAGGTGGAGCGCGCGCTCGCGGCGCCTTCGCCCCAGCAAGAGCCCATCTGGTCCATGACGCCCTTCGTGGACATCCAGGGCGACCACCACAACGCGCCCTACAGCTACCGCTTCGACTGGGAGCGCGAATGGCGCGTGCCGGGCCTGCTCCGCTTCACCGAGTACGACGTCGCCGCCCTCTTCCTGCCCGAGGAGCTCCACGACACCGCCCGCGAGTTCTTCACCTGGGCCGTGCGCGAAAAGGCGGGCCCCGGCTACTTCTGCCCCTGCCTGGACCCGCTGTGGAAGTCGGACCAGATCGCCGAGGCGCTCGCGAAGCACGCCTCTGATTCCGTGCGCCTCAAGGCCGGATAGCCCCCTGGAAGCGAGCGGGCCCAGGGAGGTTGCCCACCGGACACCGCGTGTCCCGTCCTGGCCTCACTGGGTGCCCTTCCTCCGGCGGCGTCCACGAGCCGACAACGGCCGGCACCGCGGGGGGTGCCAAGCACATCACGGAATGGTTAATCCTGCGAGCCTGACGTGGCGTTCGAGGGGGGAGGGACCAGGTGGGCGGGAAACGCTTTCCAAGGCTGTTTCTGGCGGGAGTCGCGGGGCTGGTGGTGGCGTGTGGTGGCGACTCTGGAAGCCGTGGCATTCCGGACCCCGCCAGCGAGCCCCCTGACAACGGGACGATTCCCGACGCGGGCCTGCCCTCCAACGGCACGGACGGAGGGGCGACACCTGACGCGGGAACCGGCCCGGGTACCCCTGACGGCGGCGAGCCCGATGGCGGCCCACCGCCGCAGTCCAACCTCTGCGCGCCCACCGCGGGCGAGCCACGCTGGGTGCTCGAGGGCGAGCCCGTCTCCGCCACCGTGACCTGCACCACCGGCCATGCCGCGCCGGACACGCGCTTCATCGTGGACAACCTGCCGCCCGGCGCCCGGTTCGATGCGGCCACGGGCACCCTGAGCTGGACACCCGGCAAGGACCAGGCCGCCGTGTGGCACCTCACGCTCCGGGAAGAGAGCACCGGCGAGACGGGCACGCTCAAGGTCGGCGTGGCGGAGAACGAGTCCGCGCCCGGCAACGTCCCCATCGTCGACCCGGCGGCCTACACGGAGGAGTTCGGCCTGCCGGTGTTCCACCTCTCCTACGAGGGCGGTTTGACGGCGGGCGGCTACCGGCCGGCGCAGCTCGTCTACCGGGGCCAGCGCTTCGACCTGGAGGCGAAGTACCGGGGCGCCACCTCCAGCGTGTTCCCCAAGCGCAGCCTCACGCTGAAATTCCCGGACGAGGACCTCTTCACCGAGCCCGTCTTCGGAAACGGCTTCGAGGACCGCAAGCGCGTGGTGCTCATCACCACGTTCAATGACAACTCCTACATGCGCTCGCGGCTCGCCTTCGACGTGTGGAGCCGGATGAGCCCGGGCCATATCCACCTGCGCACCTACAGCGCGGTGCTCTACGCCAACAACAAATACGTCGGCCTCTACACAGCGGCGGACCACGTCAACAAGCGCCTGCTGGCCGCGCACGGCATCGACAAGGACGCGGACGCCTTCAAGGCCGTGGACCACCGCGCCAACTTCTCGCGCCTGCGCAAGGACGGCACGCCCAAGAGCAGCCTCCACGAAGGCTTCGAGAAGTCGGAGGGCTCCCCGGAGGAAGGCGAGCCTGGCGCCTTCGCGCCCCTGGAGGCGCTCACCGCATTCATCGCGGACTCGAACGCGGACGCCTTCCGCGCCGGCTTCCCGCAGCGGATGAACGCGCGGGACTACGAGGACTGGTGGATCTTCAACACGCTCATCCTGGGCGTGGACTCACAGGCGAAGAATGCCTACCACGCCTACGACCCGGCCACCGGCGGCCCCTGGCGCTTCATCCCCTGGGACTTGGACGCGAGCTTCGGGCAGTCCTACGACACCACCCGGACCTCCCCCACGGCGCGCCCCACGTTCCGCGAGGACAACCTGCTCTTCCAGCGCATGCTGGCCGACCCCACCATCGCCGGGCCCATGCGCGAGCGCTACCGGGCGCTGCTGCGCGACACGCTGAACGTGGAGGTCATGCAGGCCCTCATCGACGGCTACGTCCAGGAGACGGCGCCTGCCGCGCGGCGCGACTGGGCGAAGTGGGGCGCCAAACACCGCGCCTTCGGCGACCCGAACGACCCGTGGGGCGGCCATGGCAACTTCCCCCACTGGCACACGCGCCAGGACTTCAACTCCTACGAGGAGGAAGTCGAGTACGTGCGCCAGTGGATTCGGACCCGCTGGGGCGCGCTGGAGAGCCAACTGCCCTGAGCGGGCGGGTGTCCCCTCCCTCGGTGGAGGGGACACTCGGACGGCGGCCTAGAACGCCGCGGAGCCCGGCACGCGCGGGTAGGGAATCGCGTCCCGGATGTTCTGCAGACCGCACATGTAGACGATGAGCCGCTCGAAGCCGAGCCCGAAGCCCGCGTGTGGCACGGAGCCGTAGCGCCGCAGGTCGCGGTACCACTGGTAGCTCTCCGGCTTCAGGCCGAACTTCTGGATGCGCTGGTCCAGCACGTCCAGGCGCTCCTCGCGCTGGCTGCCCCCGATGATTTCGCCAATGCCTGGGGCGAGCACGTCCATGGCGGCGACCGTCTTCCCGTCATCGTTCAGGCGCATGTAGAAGGACTTGATGGCCTCCGGGTAGTTCATCACCACCACCGGCCGGCCCACGTGCTCCTCGGTGAGATAGCGCTCGTGCTCCGTCTGGAGGTCCTTGCCCCACTCGGGCGCGAACTCGAACTTCTTCTTGGCCTTCTTCAGGATTTCGACGGCCTCGGTGTAGTCGATGCGCTCGAAGCTGGAGTTCATGAACTTCTCCATGCGCTCGGTGACGCCCTTCTGCACCCGCTCCTCGAAGAACTTCAGGTCCGGCGCACAGTCATTGAGCACCGCCTTGAAGACATGCTTGAGGAAGCGCTCGGCCAGGTTCGCGTCCTCGTTGAGGTCCGCGAAGGCAACCTCCGGCTCGATCATCCAGAACTCGGCCAGGTGCCGCGTGGTGTTGGAGTTCTCCGCCCGGAACGTGGGGCCGAACGTGTACACCTTGGACATGGCCAGGGCGTAGGCCTCCGCGTTGAGCTGGCCAGAGACGGTCAGGTACGCCTCCTTGCCGAAGAAGTCCTTGTGCCAGTCAATCTTCCCGTCCGGCGTGCGCGGCGGATTCACCGCGTCCAGCGTGGAGACGCGGAACATCTGCCCGGCGCCCTCCGCGTCGCTCGCGGTGATGATGGGCGTGTTGACCCAGAAGAAGCCCTCCTCGTCGAAGAAGCGGTGGACGGCCTGGGCGGCGCGGTGCCGCACGCGCGTGACGGCGCTGAACGTGTTGGTGCGCACGCGCAGGTGGGCCACGTCGCGCAGGAACTCCAGCGTGTGCTGCTTGGGCTGGATGGGGTACGTGTCCGGGTCGTCCACGAAGCCCAGCACCTGGACTTCGTCCGCCTGGACTTCATAGGCCTGCCCCTTGCCCTGGGACTTCACCAGCGTGCCCCGGCTGATGACCGAGCAGCCCGCGGTGAGGTGCAGGATTTCCTTCTCGTAGTTGGGCAGCGAATTCGGAGCGACGACCTGGATGGGGTCGAACGTCGACCCATCGCTGACGTTGACGAAGCTGATGCCCGCCTTGGAGTCGCGGCGCGTGCGCACCCAGCCGCGGACCTCCACCTTCGTCCCCTCCTCCACCCCTCCCGCGAGGGCCTTCTTCACACTGACGACCTGCATTGACGCTCTCCCTTGAGCCGTTTCGGGGACTGCGAGTTAGCCGGGCCCCGGCCCCGAGGACAAGGGCGCTGTGCCCCAAGCATCGCAACCCGGGCCGCCCGGCGGCGCTTCTGGGGGCTCCAAGCACCCCGCCAGACCGCCTGAAACCCGGCCAACCGTGTCAGACCCCCCAGGTATCTTTCTCCCATGGTCGCCCGAAAAGGGGACCAGCGATTCCACGAAACCCTCACGTCCCTCGCGGGCTTCACGGCCTGCCCTGGCCGTGCCCTACCTGGAGAGTCACATGGCTACTCGCAAGACGTCCAAGCGCAATGTCGTCGCCCGCAACCGCTCCACCGAGGCCACCAAGGCCGCCTTCGAGGAGCTCGCTCGCAAGGCGCGCAACAAGCCCATCGTCTCCACCAAGGAGCAGGACGCGCAGGAGGCCCACGCGAAGAACGTCCTCGCGGACGTGTCCAGCCTCACCGCCGAATCCGCCGTGAAGAAAGTCACCGAGGCGGGCCTCACCATCAACAAGACGCTGGCCGGCATCAACGAGCAGGTCATCTCGCTGGTGGAGGAGCTGAAGCAGCTCGACGAGGCCATCCAGCTCAAGACGGAGGAGCTGAACGGGCTGCACGGCAAGGACGTGGCCGCCAGCGCCATCGACGTGCTCGTGGCCGAGTACGACAAGAAGAAGGCGGAGCTGGAAGCGGAGATGGAGCGGCTCCAGAAGGACATCGAGGACACCCGGGCGAAGGCCGCCGCGGACCAGTCCGCCGAGCGGCAGGCCACCGAGGTCGCCCGCAAGCGCGCCGAGGAGGAGTACGCCTATGACACCCAGCTCCAGCGCAAGAAGGAGCAGGATGCCTTCGCCGAGTCGCTGCGCCAGCAGGCCGCCACCGAGCGCGACCGCAAGGAGAAGCTGGAGAAGGACTGGGCCACCCGCGAGGACGCCCTGAAGCAGCGTGAGAAGGAGCTGGAGGACCTGCGCAAGCAGGTGGCGGACTTCCCGCTGGTGCTCAAGAAGGAGACGGACACCGCCGCGGCCATCACCGGCAACCGGGTGAAGTCCGAGTGGGAGCTGAAGCTCACGCTCGCCACCAAGGACGCGGAGACGGCGCAGCGCGTCGCCGCCATGGAGATTTCCTCGCTCAAGGAGACCGCCACCAAGCAGGCCCAGGCGCTCCAGACGCTTCAGACGGAGCTGGCCGAGGCCAAGCGCCAGGTCCAGGCCATCGCCGAGAAGGCGCTCGAGTCCGCGTCCGGCGCCCGCGCGCTGGCCGAGGTCCAGGGCGTCATCGCCAGCCGCGACTACAGCAAGGGCAAGTAGCCCGGCGCGGTGGGCTCCCTGGCGCCGCGCCCTGTCGTGGCGCCGCCGGGGAGTCTCGGTTCACGGCTTATTATCGCCATCCCTGATGATGACAGGATTTGAGCGCTGCTAGACTCGCAGCATGGACAAGACTCCCGGCGGGACTCCGTTTCCCACGCAGCTACTCTATGAGCGAATCGGCGGCTATTGGCTCACCCAGGTCATTGGCACGGCGGCCCGTCTGGGAATCGCGGACCTGCTCTCCAAGGGCCCGCGGAGCAGTGACGCGCTGGCGGACGAGCTCGGCATCAGCGCGGACGGCCTGTACCGGCTGCTGCGAGGCGGCATCTCCGCGGGCATCTTCCAGGAGGTCGGTGAGCGGACCTTTGCCCTGACGCCCATGGGCGAAGGGCTCCGCTCGGACATCCCCGGCTCGCTGCGGGACGTGGCTATCACGCAGAGTGACCGCGCCCACTGGCTGCCCTGGGGCCAGCTCACCGAGGCCGTTCGCACCGGGAAGTCCACCGTCCGCGAGGCACTGGGGACGGACATCTGGGAGCACTTCGCCAAGCACCCCGAAGAGGCGGCGCACTTCGCCCGGGCCATGGGCAACCTGTCGGCCCTGGTGGCCCACGAGCTGACGCAACAGGTCGACTTCTCCCCCTTCGCCCATGTGGCGGACATCGGCGGCAGCCAGGGAGCGCTGCTGGCGCGGGTGCTGCGCGCCAACCCCTCCTGCCGGGGCATTCTTTTCGACCTGCCGCACGTGCTCGAGGGCGCGAAGGCCCCGATGGAAGCCCAGGGCCTCCGTGGACGGGTGGAGCTGGTGGGCGGCAGCTTCTTCGAGCCGGGCCTCCCCTCCGCCGAGGCCTACCTGCTCAAGCACATCCTTCACGACTGGGACGAGGACTCCGCCACCGCCATCCTGCGGAACATCCATGCCGCGGCGCCCGCGGGAGCCCGGCTCTTCGTGCTGGAGCAGGTGATGCCCGACAACCAGACGCCCTCTCCCGTGCCCCTGATGGACCTCAACATGATGGTGCTGGTGGACGGGCGGGAGCGCACGGCCAACGAATTCCAGGCACTGCTGACCCGGACCTCCTGGGAGCTGGTGGGCATCCGCCCCACCCAGGCCGGCACGTGCATCATCGAAGCCGTGAAGCGCTGAGCTACGGCGCGACCTGTTCGCGGAGGAGGAAGAGCTCCGCGAGCAGGTTGTCCACCGGAGCGAAGTCATCCGTGAGCAGCAACGCGGGGCCCGCGGCCAGATAGGCGTCAATCTCCGCGCGAGGCACCCGGCCCGTGCGCGGCTGCTCGATGCCCAGGCCGCGCAGCAGCTCCGGGAGGCGCTCCAGCTCCATGGGCTGTGCCGAACCCGCGACGATGTAGACCCCCTGCCCCTTGGAGCCACTGCGGGCGTCGTGGAGCAGCTCCACGTGAGGGAAGACCTCCTGCATCGTCCGGAGGGCCGAGCGCAGGAAGGAGCCCCGGGGAATCTCGTCGATGACGGTCAGCAGGTAGAGGCCGTCCGGCTTGAGCAGCGAGCGCACCAGCATGTCGTACTCGCGCGTCATCAGGTGGTAGGGCACCGACAGGTCGTTCACCGCGTCCTGGACAATCAAGTCGTACGCGCCGCGCTCCGCCATCTCCTGGAGGTACTGCCGCCCATCCAGGCTGAAGGAGGCGATGCGCGTGTCCGGCTTCACGCCGAAGCGCTCCAGCGCGATGCGCGTCACGGCCGGGTCTATCTCCACCACCTCCATCCGGACCTGGGGGACGTAGGTCTCCACCCAGCGCGGCACCACGTAGCCGCCGCCGCCAATCACCAGCACCCGGGGCTCCGGTGTGCGCGCGGCCACGTGGCGCACCACCTCCGAATGGATGTACCCGTGCGGGTAGCCCAGGTACGACGGGTCCTCCAAGTCCACCATGGTGTGCGTCAGGTGGTCCAGTTGCATGGCCAGCAGCCGCCGGCCGTCATGCTCCACCTGGTTGACCTTGATGCAGAAGTAGTCCGTCTCCTCCGTGCACGGCGACGCGAACAGCCCCAGCGCGCCGAACATGCCCGCCAGCGCGAGCGTGCCCGCGGTGGCGCCGACGAAGAGGGGCCGCCGCCACACCTGCCCCACGAAGGCCGCCAGCGCCACCAGTCCCAGGCTGGCCCCCATCACCAGCGGGTAGACGCCCACCTTCGCGATGAGCCACCAGCCGGTGAGGAACGAGCCCAGCAGCGCGCCCGCGGTGCTCCACGCGTACAGCCGGCCCACGGTGCGCCCCGCCCGCTCCACGTCCGCCAGCGCCAGCCGGAGCACCTGGGGTGACAGCGTGCCCAGGGCCGTCACCGGCAGCAGGAACACCGCGGCCGTGTACCCGACGATGCGAGCCTGCAGGCCCAGGCCGTCGAAGTGGCCCTTCAGCACCAGCCACTGGTGGATGGGCGGAATCAGCAGGCAGGTGGCCGCCGCCAGCAGCATGGAGCCGGCGAGCACCTCCTGCCGGGGCCACCGGTCCGCCAGGTGGCCGCCCACGAAGTTGCCCAGCGCCATGCCCGTCAGCACCACGCCGATGATGCCTGTCCAGCTCAACAGGGAAACGCCCACGGTGGGCGCCAGGATGCGGCTGGCCGCCAGTTCGATGGCGAGTGTGCAGAAGCTCGCACTGGCCACCAGGAAGCACGCCAGCACGGGCCGGGTGCGCAGGTCCACGCCCGTCGAGGACGGCGCTGCATCCGCTGCCGCCACGGCGCCGGCTGTCGCGGGGGCCGCCGGTTCGACAGGCGGCGCGGACACGGACGCCTTGGGCAGCGCCAGCAGCGCGCACACCAGCAGCGCGCCCGACACGGTGAGGACGATGGTGGGCACGGGGAACCACGCCACCAGCACGAAGCCCGTGAGGAAGTTGCCCGCGAGGCTCCCCAACGTGCCCAGCGCGTACAGCAGGCCCACGATGCGCCCGGCGCGCCCCAGGTCTGGCAGCAGCAGCCGGAGCGCCAGCGGCGTCACCATGGCCAGCACGAAGCTGACGGGGAAGAAGCCCAGGAAGGTGAGCAGGAAGGTGCGCGGCAGCACGGGGATGGGGCGCAGCGCGGCGCCATCCCCCAGCACGGCCACCCACCCCAGCGGCAGGAGCGCGAGCACCGCCCCCAGCGCGGTGAGGCCCGCCAGCCACCGGAACGATGCGCCCCGCTCAGACAGCCGGCCCCCGGCGTAGCTGCCCAGGCTGATGCCCGCGAGCACCACGCCGATGATGCTCGTCCACGTGTGGAGCGAAGCCCCGATGAAGGGCGCCAGCAACCTGGCGGCGGCCAGCTCCAACACCAGGGTGGCGCAGCTCGTCACCAACACGAGGAGGGCAGCGCGAAGCACATCCAGACGAGACGCGGGGAGAAGAGCCATGCGGTGGCGGCGACTGTACCACCCCCGTCCGAGGCGACCATCCGTGCTGGTGGGAATCACCCGAGGTGCGGGAAATCGCGCCCGGCACATACGATGGCGCCCTGGAGGACGGCGACTTCCTCCGGGTGGGCCTCATCCGCACCGGCCCCGAAGAAATTTCGCAGACCCCGTCGACTCGTTGGAGGCCCTGACCGCATGGATACCGAAGCGCTCGCCCGAATCCCGGGCGTCAACCCGAACGTCCCCAATGCCGCCCGCATCTACGACTACACGCTGGGAGGCACGCACCACTTCGAAGCCGACCGGCAGGCGGCGGAGTACATGTTCTCGCTGGTGCCCTCCACCCGGAAGTGGGTGCGCATGCTGCGCGCCTGCCTGCACACCGCCGCGCAGCGCCTGGCGGCCGATGGCTTCCACCACTGGGTGGACTTCGCATCGGGGCTGCCCACCGGGGACCACGTCCACGCCGTGCTGCCAGACGCTCGCGTGCTCTACAGCGACGTCAATCCGCTCACCATCACCACCGCCCACCATCTGCTGGGGGACACGCCTCGCGTCCGCTACATGGAATGCGACATCCGCCAGGCGGGCGCCTTCCTGCGGCGGCCGGACGTGAATGCCTTCCTGGGGGGAGAGCGTCGCGTCGCGTTTGGCGCCAATGGCATCACCGTGTTCCTGTCCGCCGAGGAGAACCGCCAGTTCTTCCGCGACCTGTACGACTGGGCCGCCCCGGGCTCGAAGCTGTTCACCACCTTCGAGACGAAGTCACCGGACCTCAGCACCCCGAAGTGGGAGCAGTTCGTCGGCACGTTCCGGCAGATGGGCGAGTCCTTCCAGCTCTACTCCCTGCCCGAGTACCTGGACCTGTGTGGCCCCTGGGCCCGGGATGCCACCGGCGTGCTGCCCGTGCGCGAGTTCCTCGGGCTGCCCCCTGAGCACATCACCCACGAGGACCGTGAGGGCGTGGGCATCGAGTTCTACGCCGTCGTCCTGGAGAAGCGCTGACCGTCCCCGCCGGGTGGAGCGAGCGTGCGGGCAGGCGCTCGCGTCCATCCCCGTCAGGGCAGCGCCATGGCACGCCTCCCTGCCGTCTGCCTCCCCAGCGGCGCGTGACTACCGTCTTTGCAGGCAACACGCGCACACGGAGAGGAGACGGAGCATGTTTCAATCGAGAAGGCGTCGGGTTTTTGCGGGCGTGATGATGGGAGCGGCCCTGTCGGTGGCGAGCGTTGGGTGCAGCTCGACGCGCTCGGCGAAGGTGGACGAGTCGTGGCTGGCCCGGGTACCCGAGAACCAGCTGGGCGACGTCCACGAGGCCCAGGCACAGCGGCGAACGGCCCAGGACGCGGTGACCCGCTCCGACGTGGCCCTCAAGGATGCGCGCCGGGAGCTGGAGGTGGCCAAGCGCAACGAGGACGCGGCCAAGGCCCGCCGGGAAGCGCATAACGAAGCGCTGAAGGCCGCCAACGCCACCGGACAGAGCAGCAACATCACCCAGGCGGAGGCCGAGCTGAAAGACGCGGACTCGAGCATGAGCGCGGCCCAGGCTCAGGTGAGGTACCGCGAGCACGCCATCAAGACGATGGAGGCCCAGAAGGAGCTGCGGGAGAGCGAGCTGGCGGTGGCCGACGCGAAGCTCCGTCAGGCCGAGTACGAGGCTCTGAAGGCGAACCAGGACGTACGCGCCCAGAATCTCTCCGAGGCCGACTTCGCCTCCGCCACGGCGGACGCCCAGCGCAAGGTGGAGGAGTCCCAGCGCAAGCTCCAGTCGGAGCAGCAGCAGGAGCGGCAGGCTCGCGCCACCTGGGAGCGGATGCGCAACCAGGTGCAGGGCTACGGCGGCAGCGGCATCCAGAAGCAGCGCAATCCGTAAGTCACCGCGACCACCGGCCCGACCGAGCCAGAACAGGCACGGCCGGGGCCGGGGCTCACTTCGGCGGACGGAAGACGTACTGGAACACGGGCGTGTCGGGCCCCGGCGGGTACTGCGCATCCATGAAGGCGAAGTGGGCGTGGCCGGTGATGACGGCCTCGTTGAGGCTGTCGTAGAGCACCGTCACGCCAGTGGCCCGGCCGGACGCGTCCACCTGGACTTGAACCTTGAGGTTGCCCTTGATGCCCGGCGTCTGCTGAAGCCGGTTCATGTAGAGCGCGACCAGGCCCAGTGACACCCGGTTGTATATCTGGTCCTGGGTCCCCCGAGCGGGCTGGGACGGCAACCGGAAGTGGCGCACCAGCGCGGCGGCTTCGCTCTCCGCCTCGGCAACCCGACGCTCGGGCGCCGCCAGCGCCGCGCGGTAGGCGGCCAGCGCATCCTGGTGACGCTCCTGCTTCAACACCAAGCGGGCCCGCAGTACATGGATGTCGGCGCGGGCGGGCGCCCGCTCGGAAGCCTTCACCAGGTGGGTTTCGGCCGCCTTGGAATCTCCGCGCGCTTCGGCCAGCTCGGCCAGGCGAAGCAGCGGCTCCGGGTCTTCTGGCGCGGCGGCGACGAGCCGGACCAGGGCCTTGTCCTCCGCGTCGGCGCGGCCCAGCTCCCGGTACAACCGCGACAGCAACCCCAGGGCCGCGGGCTCCACGCCGCCTAGCTCCGCGTAGCGCTCCAGCGACCCGGCGGCCTTCTCCTTCTCCGAGGCGGCCAGCCACAGGTCCGCCTGGAGCCGGTGCGCTTCTTTGTCCCGGGGCTTGAGGGCCACCAGCTTCTCGCCCGCGGTCGCCGCCGCACGCACGTCGTTGGCTGCGCGGGCCAACTGCGCCAGCTTCCGCAGCGCCTCGGGCTGCTCGGGCCACGCCTCCACCGTCCGCGTCAGCTCCGCGCGCGCGTCCGCTTCCCGCTCGGGAATCCCCGCCAGCAACATGGCCAGGGACGTCCGAATCTGCGGCGCATCCAGTTGGGCGAGCGCCTCACGCAGCCGGACTTCCGCCTCCGCGGGCTTGCCCTCCGCCTGGAGCAACACGCCCTGCGCCCACAGCGCTGGTGCGAAGCCAGGGGCCTCCTTCAGGGCGGCGGCGATGGGCGGCCGCGCCTCCGCCAGCAGCCCCCAGCGCACGTAGATGAGCCCCATGCCCACGAAGGGCCACGGATTCTCCGGGTCCAGGGTGGAGAGCGCCTTCAGCTCGTTCCAGCACGCGTCCGAGGGAAAGGTGAGCCACGCCCGGTACATCCGCGGCATCAAATCCCCGGGCCGCGCCCGTGACTGCGCTTCCAGCTCGCTGTCCATCGCGCTGGCGCGGCCGCGTGCCCGGGCCGTCTCCAACTGCCGCAGCGTCGCCATGACCTCTTCGGGAGGAGGCAACCCCGGGCGCACCACCGCCCCCCGTGCCGGAGCGGCAAGCACGAGCAACATGAGGCACAGCGGAAGCGCGAACGAACGGGAGGCCATGGGGCGCGCGGACGATAGCAGACGCCCGTCCAGCGGAGGCTGCCTGCGCCCTTGGCAGCACGAACTCAGCGATTTCAGGGAAGCCCCGCTCCGGAAGGACGAACCTTCCGGAGCGGCGCCTCGACCTTCACCTCAGGACGACGGGCTCAGCCAATCTCCAGCCGGCACGTTGAGCTGCAACCGTCGCGGCTGACGTTGTTGCCGTCGTCGCACTCCTCGCCCTGGTCCTCCTGAACGTCGCCGTCGCCACATCGGGGGCCCCAGAGGCAGCCACGGCCGCACTCTCCATAGCCACCGCCGTTGACGCCGTCGTCGCACTCCTCGCCGGCATCCTCGTCCACCACGCCGTCGCCGCAGGTGGCGGTGCACTCGGTGCGGGCGGTGAGGAAGTTGTTGAGCGTGAGGCGGTACGACGAGCCCTCGGTGTGGCGCTCGGCCTGGAACACCACCACCTCGTAGATGCCGCCCTGCCGCAGCCCCAGCGTGCTCGCCTGGCCCGACATGTGGATGGTGCCCGACGCCGGGCCGTGCACACCGCCCAGGTCCAGCGCCAGGCGGCCGTTGACGAACACCCACACGTCGTCGTCACCGCGGAAGGTCAGCTCTTCGGAGCCCTTGTACTCGAACCAGTAGCGGGCCTCGCTGGTGAAGTGGAAGTTGCGCTGCTGTCCCGCCAGGTCCCTGCGCCGCGGCTCGTGGCCCTCGGCCACCCAACTGCCGCTGACATCGTCGAGCGGGAAGAACGCATCGTTATCGAACACGTACGAGCCATCGGGCTGCTGATTCAGCACGAAGGTGCCGACGATGGTCTTGTTGACGTTCTCGACCGCCTTGTACCACTGGTCGAAGTTGGCCCGGTTGCTGGTGTTGTTCGACGCCTGGCCTTCCTTCGCGTAGACGGGGCGGCCATTGGCATCGAGCCGGTTCTCGACGATGCCATCTTCACGCCCCGCGTTCCGGTACTGGAAGTCCTCGTGGCCGCGGGGCAGGCCATTCGCCGGATCGGCGGGCAGGTCCCAACCGCGGAAGTCACGGTAGACGACGGGGATGGACACCTGCGGCGGCGGCTCCTGCTCGATGAGCACGCACGCGAAGCCATCCTCCAGCTTGCAGTCCGGCGAGCAGCCGTCATTGGCGCGCGTGTTGCCGTCGTCGCACTCCTCCACGGCGCTGTTGGGGAGGATGAGACCGTCGCCGCACGTCTCCTCGCAGTTGCCATCCGAGCAGCGGGGCTCCTTGGTGCACAGCGGCGAGCAGCCGTCACCCATCACGGTGTTGCCGTCGTCGCACTGCTCGGTGCCCTCGGTGATGCCGTCACCACAGGTGGTGCGGCTGCACGGCTGACCCGGCGGGCACTTCCAGCCGTCCTCGAGCCTGCAGATGTCGCTGCAGCCATCGCCCGGAGTGGTGTTGCCGTCCTCGCACTCCTCATCACCGGCGATGATGTTGTCACCGCACTCCTTCGCGCGGCAGCGGCCACCCTGGGCCGGGCACGCCCAGCCACTTTCGATCCGGCAGCTCCCGTTGCAACCATCACCGCTAGCCAGGTTCCGGTCGTCGCACTCCTCGCCGTCCTCGACCTGGCCGTTTCCGCAGTTCACCAGGCGGACGCACGGCGCTCCCGGCACCTCGCAGATGAACCCGCCCTCCACCGAGGTGCACGTCGCGTTACAGCCGTCGCCGTCCACCCTGTTGCCGTCGTCACAGGCCTCGCCGGACTGGCGCTGGCCATCACCACAGTCGTCGCCAGCATCCGGCGTCGACCCGTCCGGGGTGTTCGGGCCAGGACCGGCATCGGGCTTCCCCGAACCTCCCCCGCCGCTACAGGCCACCAATGTGAAGAGAAGAGATGCGAGCAACGCGCTCGCCAGCCGAGACCTGCGATGGGGGTTCACCATGGGAGCAAATGCTGAAAGTGCTTCGCACGGCTGTCAACGCGTCACGGCAAGTCAACGGATGCGGGGTGCAGACGGCGCACAGATGTGCAGGCAGAACGGACTTTCCATGAGCTCCCCGTCTGCTGCGCACATCTCCATTCATGACAACAACGCCCGAAACATCACTTTCGTAGAAAGCCGGAAGCGGCGTGAAGCACGGGGCCCACACGTCCCTTGCGGGCCATTCAACCCGTTCCCACCAGCGTCACTGGGCCACGTTGCGGACGTACTGCGCGTAGAAGCGGACCGCGTCCGCGTAGCCCTTCACCGACACGCGCTCGTCCTTGCCGTGGAGGCGTGACAGGTCGGCGCCGTCCAGGCGCAGCGGCATGAAGCGATAGACGTTCTCACTCAGCCCGGTGAAGTAGCGCGAATCCGTCGCGCCCAGCATGAGGTACGGGGCCACGACGACGTCGGGGAACACCTGGCGCACGCTGCGCTGGAGCTGCGACCATGCCTCGGAGTCCATGCGCGACACGGGCGACGGTTCACTGATGAAGCCCAGCGTGCTCACCTTCACCCGCGGGTCATCCACCACGCGCCGCACGTGCTCCAGCACGCCCGCCACGGAGTCTCCGGGGAGGATGCGGAAGTTCACCACCGCGCGGGCGCGGGCGGGCAGCACGTTGTCGCGCTCACTGCCCTCGAACATGGTGGCCGCGGTGGTGGTGCGCACCGCCGCGTTGGTGGTGGCCTTCGCGGTGAGTTGGCGCAGCACCAGCGGCTCGAACAGCCACAGGTTGGCGAAGAGCGTGCGCATCCCGAAGCCCATCTCCGGCCCCGCGAACTCGAACAGGGCCCGGCTGCCACCGCGCAGCTTCGCGGGCATGGGCGCATCCTCCAGCCGGGAGATGGCGCGGCTCAGCACGCCCACGGCCGTCTGGGGCGGCGGCATGGACGAATGGCCGCCTTCGCCATCCGCCACCAGCTCCGCGCTGGCGAAGCCCTTCTCCGACACGCCGACCAGGGCCACCGGTGAGGCCACACCGGGCACGGTGCCGGACACAATCATCCCGCCCTCGTCCAGCACGGATTCCAGCGTCACGCCCCGCTCGCGGAGCAGCTTCGCCATCGCCTCCGCGCCCTCGCGCCCACCCACCTCTTCATCCCCACCGAAGGCGAGCAGCACCGTGCGCTTGGGCTGGAAGCCCGCCGCGAGCAGGGCCTCCACCGACTCCAGGATGCCGAACACGCTCCCCTTGTCGTCCAGCGCGCCCCGGCCCCAGACATAGCCGTCCGCCACCAGCCCGCTATAGGGCGGGTGAGTCCAGGACGCCTCCGTGCCGGGCTCCACGGGCACCACGTCCAGGTGCCCCAGCAGCAGCGCCGGGCGCAGCGACGCGTCCGTCCCCGTCCAGGTGTACAGCACCGAGTGCGCCCCCACGGGCTCGCGCTTCAGCGCCTGGTGGAGCCGGGGGTATTGCTCCCGCATGTAGTCGTGGAGCGCGGCGAAGGCGGCGTCCTCCGCGGGCTGCCCCTCCGCCGCCGCCAGCGTCTTGAGCCGCAGCGCACCGCCCAGCCGGGCCGCGGCGGCATCCGCGTCCACGGTGAACGCTGCGGGCGCCTCCGGCTGGACCTGCCGCGAGGTGAAGCGAAAAGCCTTCGTGAGGAGAACCCCCGCGAGGGCAACGACGACAACCAACAACGACAAGAGAATGCGTTTCATCGGCAAGACTCGCGGTGGGGACGTCTCACGCTAGCAAAGGCGGCCCGCCACCCCACTGCATCTCCAGGGCAGAGCCCCACGGCAGGCCTCGCCTCCACGAATCACGAATTTACAGTATTGCGACTATTTTGCACCTTTGCCGCGAAACACAAGTCGTGTAGCTGACGCGGATCCTCGCAGGGGGTGCGCAGTGAAGAAGCCGTCCACGGTGTGGAGACAGCTCAGGCTTGGCCTGGCGCTGGGGACACTGGCTGGCTGCACCGGCGCCCCGGGCGCGGCCTCGGCCCGGGGCTCTGCAACGACGTCTCCTACGAGGACCCGCGCTCCATCTCCGTCAAGGGCCAGTACGCGCGCGAGAAGAACCTGGGCGGCGCCATCATCTGGACCATCAGCCAGGGGCACTTCCTCCGGCCGACGAACGGCCACAAGGACCCGCTGCTGGACGCGGTGAAACACGCCTTCCTGGCCCCGTGAGCGCGGGAAGCACTGGCGACGGAGCGCCCGCTCCCGCACCATGGCGGCCATGGAGACTTCGAAGTCCGTAGCCACCGCGCTCACCATCGCCGGCTCCGACAGCGGCGGCGGCGCCGGCATCCAGGCCGACCTGAGCACCTTCGCCTTCCACCGCGTTCACGGCACCAGCGCCCTGACGGCCATCACCGCGCAGAACACGCAGGGCGTCACCCGCGTGGACGTGATGCCCCCCGAAGCCGTCGCCGCGCAAATCGACGCCGTGGCCTCCGACATCGGCGCGGGCGCGGTGAAGACGGGCATGCTCGTCAACCCGGCCATCATCACCGCGGTGGCCCAGCGCCTGCGCGTGCTGGGCCTGGGGCCGCTGGTGGTGGACCCCGTCATGGTGTCCCGCGCCGGCGCGCGCCTCATCGACGACGCGGCCGTCGGCGCGCTCAAGGAGCTGCTGCTGCCCCTGGCCACGGTGGCCACGCCCAACCGGCACGAGGCGGAGCTGCTCGCCGGCATGAAGCTGGAGACGCTGGAGGACATGCGGGAGGCCGCGCGCCGCATCCACCGGCTCGGCCCCCAGGCGGTGCTGGTGAAGGGCGGCGGCATGACGGGCGCGCTGCGCGGCACCGACGTCTGGTTCGACGGCGAGCGCCTGGAGACGCTGCACCTGCGCGCGGTGGACACGCGCAACACCCACGGCACGGGCTGCACGCTGTCGGCGGCCATCGCCGCGCACCTGGCGCTGGGGCAGCCGCCGCTGGAGGCCACCCGGCGCGCCAAGGACTACGTCACCGCCGCGCTGGAGCACCCCCTGCCCCTGGGCAAGGGCCCGGGCCCCTTCAGCCACTTCTTCCCGCTGGAGGGGTAGCCCGGGCCCGTCACCGGGCGGCTACTTCGCGGCCTTCTTCGGCGCGGCCTGCGCGGCGGGCACGGGGAAGCCGCGCTTGCGCATCAGGGCCTGGATGCCCGCCTCACGGCCCCGGAAGGCGCGGTACGCGTCGGCCGGGTCCAGCGTGTTGCCCACGGAGAAGACGTGCTTGCGCAGGAGCGCGGCCACGTCCTTGTCGTAGGCGCCCTTGCCTTCGGTGAAGCGCTCGTAGGCGTCCGCCGTCAGCGTGTCCGACCACAGGTAGCTGTAGTAGCCCGCCGAGTATCCATCACCCGCGAAGACGTGGCCGAACTGCGGCGTGCGGTGCCGCATGACGATTTCCTTCGGCATGCCCAGCGCGTTGAGCGTGTCGCGCTCGAAGGCGTCCGCGTCGATGGGCGTAGCCCCCGCCAGGTGCAGCTTCATGTCCACCAGCGCGCTGGACAGGTACTCCACCGTCCCGAAGCCCTGGTTGAAGGTGGCGGCCTTCTCGATGCGGTCCACCAGCGCCTGGGGAATGGGCTTCCCCGTCTGGTAGTGCAGCGCGTAGGTGTTCAGCACCTCGGGCGTGGACAACCAGTGCTCCAGCAGCTGCGAGGGGAACTCCACGTAGTCGCGCGCCACCGCGGTGCCGGCCAGCGACGGGTACGTCACGTTGGAGCTGAGGCCGTGCAGCGCGTGACCGAACTCGTGGAACAGCGTGGAGGCATCCTCCCAGCTGATGAGGACGGGCTCACCGGGCTGGCCCTTCACGAAGTTGGAGTTGTTGGAGACGATGGTGGTGACTTCACCCCGGAACCGCTCCTGGCTGCGGTACGCGTTCATCCACGCGCCGGAGCGCTTGCCCTTGCGCGCGTACGGGTCGAAGTACCACAAGCCCACGTGACGCCCGCTGGCCTGGTCCTTCACCTCCCAGACGCGCACGTCGGGGTGGAACACGGGCACGTCGTTCACCTGCGTGAAGGAGAAGCCGAACAGCTCGCCGGCCACCCAGAACATGCCCTCGCGCAGCTTCTCCAACTGGAGGTAGGGCTTCACCTCGTTCTGGTCCAGGTCGTACTTCGCCTTGCGGACCTTCTCCGCGTAGTAGCGGTAGTCCCAGGGCTCGATCTTGAGCTTCGCGCCCTCCTTGTTGGCCACGCGCTGCATGTCCGCGACCTCTTCGTGGACACGGGCCACCGCGGGCTTCCAGACGGCCTCCATCAGCTCCATGGCGCGCTCGGGCGTGCGGGCCATGGCGTTCTCCAGCCGCCAGTGCGCGTGCGTCTTGTAGCCCAGCAGCGTGGCGCGCTCGGCGCGCAGCTTCAGGACTTCGGCGATGATGACGTTGTTGTCGCGCGCGTCGCCGTTGTCACCGCGGTTGACGTAGTTGCGCCAGACCTTCTCGCGCAGGTCGCGCCGCGACGAATACGTCAGGAACGGCTCCATGGAGGAGCGCGTGTTGGTGATGATCCACTTACCCTTCTGACCGCGCGACTCGGCCGCGGCGGCGGCGCCCGCGCGCACGGAGTCCGGCAGGCCCGCCAGGTCCGCCTCGGACTCCAGGACGACGGTGTAGCCCTCTTCGTCCGCGAGCACGTTCTGGCTGAAGGACGTGTAGAGCGACGCCAGCCGCTGGTTGATGGCCGCCAGCTTCTGCTTGGCCGCCGCGTCCAGCTTCGCGCCGGAGCGGACGAAGCGCGTGTAGTGCAGCCAGGTGAGCCGCTGCTGCTCGGGCGTCAGCTTCGCCTTGTCGGGCGACTGGTACACCGCCTCGATGCGGCGGAAGAGCGCCTCGTTCTGGAAGATTTCGTCGTCGAAGGCGGCCAGCTTCGGCGCCATCTCCCGCTCCAGCGCCTGGAACTCCGGCCCGCTCATGGACGAGCTCCAGATGCCGTAGAGCGTCTCCACTTCGCCCTGCGTCTTGCCGGCGGCCTCCAGCGCGACGATGGTGTTCTCGAACGTGGGCGCCGAGGTGTCGTTGGCGATGGCCGCCAGCTCGCCGCGCGTCCGCTCCATCGCGGCCTCGAGCGCTGGCTTGAAGAGCTCCACCTTCACCTGGTCGAACGGCGGCACGCCGCCATGGGCGCCCGTCCACTTCGCGAGCAGCGGGTTGGTCTGCTCCGGAGCAGCCGGCGCGGCGGGGGCGGTCGTCTGGGGCGCGGTGGCCAAGTTCTGGGACTCCTGCGAGGTCGTCGCACAGCCGGTGGACACGAGTACGGCCATGCCCGCGCCAGCGAAGAAGAGCTTACGCATGTAGAGGATGTCTCCCGACGAAAGGGGGCTAACTGAAGAGGGACGCAGCCTAGCGGCATCGCGTCGCGAACCGGGGGACGGAATCGCGGGCACACCAACATGCCTGCCTGCCCATCTGTTCCCGGCCAACACCGTGGCCACGGGCAAGACGCGGTGTGTTACACCCATGCCACCCCACAGCATTCACCCTCCAGGAATGACCGTGACGAGCACGCTGAAGGACCGCATCGAGAACGCCGAATTGCTGGCGAAGGTCGTCCCCATCGAAGAGGCGGTGAAGCACGTCGTCCACGGCAACACCGTGGCCATCAGCGGCTTCACCAAGTCGGGTGAGCCGAAGACGTTCCTGCCGGCGCTGGCCTGGCACTTCTCCCAGACGACACCGGATGCTCGCATCACCCTGCTGTCCGGCGCGTCCCTGTCCGAGGACGTGGAGGGCCCCATGGCGCCCTTCATCGCCAAGCGCGGTCCGTACATGTCCTCGCCTGCCTCACGGCGCCGCATCCATGCCGGGGAGATGGACTTCACGGACGTCCACCTGTCCGCCTTCGCGCGCAACCTGATGTATGGCTTCTACGGCGACATCGACGTGGCCGTCGTCGAGGTGTCGCGCATCCGGAAGAATGGCAGCGTCATCCTCACGTCGTCGGTGGGAATCAGCGCGGAGGCGCTGGCCCGCGCGAAGAAGATTGTCCTCGAGGTCAACACCTCCGGGCCGGACTACACGGGCTTCCACGACATCGTCCTGCCCGCCGTCCATCCGCACGTGGGCTGGCCGCTGCCGCTGGTGAACGTGAGGGACCGCATCGGCACCCCCTACGTGGAGTTCGACCTGAGCAAGGTGGTGGCGGTGGTGGAGTCCCGCACGCCCGACCACCCGGTGCCCTTCAAGGCGGCGGATGACACCGCCAGGCGCATCGCCGAGCACGTCATCGACTTCCTGATGCGCTGCCGTGAGCAGTACCAGTGGGGCAAGCGCCTGCCGCCCATCCAGTCCGGCGTGGGCAACGTGGCCAACGCCATCATCAGCCAGCTCTACGACTCTCCCTTCCAGAAAATCCGCTTCTGGACCGAGGTCTTCCAGGACGGGATGCTGCGCTACGTGGAGGACGACGCGAAGTTCGAATACGCGTCCGCCACCGCGGTGTCCTTCTCCTCTGAGGGCCGCCAACGCTTCCTCGACATGTTCGAGCGGAGCAAGGACCGGCTGGTGCTGCGGCCCATGTGGCTGTCCAACAGCCCCGAAATCATCTCGCGCCTCTTCGTCATCGCGATGAACACCCCCATCGAGGTGGACATCTACGGGCACGTCAACTCCACGCACATCGACGGCTCGCGCATCGTCAACGGCCTGGGCGGCTCGGGTGACTTCTTCCGCAACGCGTACCTGAGCATCGTCCACACGCCGTCCACGCGAAAGCTGCGGGATGGCCGCACGGTGAGCTGTGTCATGCCGTACGTGCGGCACATCGACCACACCGAGCACGACATCAAGTGCGTCGTCACCGAGCAGGGCTACGCGCTCAACATGGACATCCGCTCGCCCAAGCGGCGCGCCCAGGACATCATCGAGCGCTGCGCGCACCCCTACTTCCGGCCGCTGCTGCACGCGTACCTGGACATGGCGGGCCCCGGCGACGAGCCGCGCGCCACCGACATGAAGGTGCTCCAGGGCTGGTGGGCGGACTACGACGCGGCGACGCGCGCCTTCCCCCAGAACGGCTGAGACACCGGCGGTGGAGCGCAACGGCCGCGAAGCCTGTCCCCCGGAGCTGGCCGCCCAGCTGCGGGAGGTGGACCGCCTGCGACGCAGCGGGCGGTACGCATCCGCCCTCGCGCTCGCACGGGCGCTGGCGGAGGCGCATCCCCGGCAGGCCCGCGTGCTGCTGGAAGTGGCGCAGACGCTGGCCATCTGGGGCGGCGTCCCCGCTGAAGCGCTGGAGTGGTACGAGCGCGTGCTGGCGCTGGCCCCCGGCCACCTCACCAGCCGGCTGCACCGTGCCTTGTGCCTGTTGAGACTGGGCCGCCATGAAGACGCAGTGGCGGACTTCGACGCGCTCGTCGCGGCGGGCTACCGCAAGGCCCTGGTGCTGCACATGAAGCGCGCCGAAGCACTGGAGGCGCTGGGCCGGGATGACGCGGCGGAGCGGGACTGGACGCTCGCGATTGAGGAGGCCCCGGGCAACCCGTGGCTGCTCCAGCAGCGCGCCGCCGCGCGGGCCCGCCTGGGCCGGCTGGACGACGCGGCGCAGGACCTCACCGAGGCGCTCGCGTCCCAGACGGGCGACGAGGTGGACCCGGAGCTGCTGCACGCGCGTGGCGTGTTGCGTGAGCGGCAAGGTGACGTGGACGGTGCGCGCGCGGACTTCGAGGCAGGACTCGAAGCCTTTCGTGAAGGCGACCCGCCCGCCCTGCTGGACGCGCTTCGTGAAGGAACCATGCGCAAACCATGACGGGCCCTTCGCAGCCACGGCATGCGACAAGAATGGCCATGCACACGGCGGCTCCGGCCGCGGGTGCTGACTCCGGGCCTGATGCTCCCGGAGAGGCGGGGGTGCTCGCGAGTGGGGCCGAGCTCCGATGCAATGCCTGACACCCCGTGAGAGCGCCGACTTGGAGCGGTGCTTGGGGACCACGTTGGTGGCGGGGAGCTTCGTGCGGGCGCGGACCACGCCGAGCGCGGCGGTGGGCCAGAGGGAATCGCATGCCGGGCCGAAGGGAAGCGGCTCGAACCTGCGGTTCCCTCTGGTGTCGGGGTGATGCCCCGCAGTCAGGCCGCGACTTCGGCTTCGGGCTCCCGCCGCACCTTCGCCAGCGCCGCCACGACGACCTCCGGCCCCGCGCCCTGCTTGTGGGCATTCTCACTCAGGTGCCTGCGCCACGCGCGCGCCCCCGGGAGCCCCTGGAAGAGCCCCAGCATGTGCCGGGTGATGGCGCCCAGCGGCGCGCCGCGCAGCATCGCCTTCTCGATGTACGGCAGCATGGCCTCGACGACTTCGTGCCGCTGGGGCACCGGCGTGGTTGCGCCAAAGAAGCGGCGGTCGGCCTCGGCCAGCAGGTACGGGTTCTCATACGGGGCGCGGCCCATCATCACCCCGTCCACATGGCGCAACTGCTCCGCGGCGGCGTCCAGCGTCTTGATGCCGCCGTTGATGCTGATGTCCAGGTGCGGGAACTCCGCCTTGAGCCGGTGCACCAGGTCGTAGCGCAGCGGCGGGACGTCGCGATTCTCCTTGGGGCTCAGCCCCTGGAGCCACGCCTTGCGCGCGTGCACGATGAAGCGGGTGCAGCCCGCGGCGGACACCTTCCGGATGAAGCCCTCCAGCGTGGGCCATTCCTCCAACTCGTCGATGGCGATGCGCGACTTCACCGTCACCGGGATGCTCACCGCCTCTCGCATCGCCCCCACCAGCCGAGCCACCAGGTCCGGCTCCGCCATCAGGCACGCGCCGAAGCGACCCGACTGGACGCGGTCGCTCGGGCAGCCCACGTTGAGGTTGATTTCGTCGTAGCCCCACTGCTCGCCAATCCGGGCCGACTCGGCGAGCGCCGCCGGCTCCGAACCGCCGAGCTGAAGCGCCACCGGGTGCTCCGCGGCGTCGTAGCCCAGCAGCCGCTCCCGGTCGCCGTGCAGGATGGCGCCCGTGGTGACCATCTCCGTGTACAGCAGCGTGTGGCGGCTGAGCAGCCGGTGGAAGTACCGGCAGTTGCGGTCCGTCCAGTCCATCATCGGCGCGACGGACAGGGGCGAGGGAGAAGTCGGCATCATGCGAGAACCCGGGGCAGCGGCCGGAGCGTCCCGTTCAGCGGGCCGCTCCCCTGCCGCCTGCATGTAGCCGGGTTTCCCGCCCCTGCCCAC